>JANORJ010000152.1:0-13224 GCA_031415255.1 Chitinophagaceae bacterium
CAATTTGCTTATAACCAAGGGTGGCAATTTTTTGCAATGTACCCCGGGCATCAGCCGCCATTTCTGTACGAAAAGTATAAAGCTGAACTCCAACATTTTTTATTTTTCTGTTCTTTTCATTAAGCAAAGAAGGAAACAACATAGAGCCCCCGGCAAAAATTGAGGCAGTAGTAATAAACTCTTTTCTTGTTTGCATCGTTTGATTTTAAAGGTATAAGTTAGAGCAAAATTCTGATTGAAATTGAGACCGCTATATTAATATCAATAATTGAAAAGATTGTATCAGTAAGTCTAATAATTGTAAGAAATATTAGTGTTAGCTTTAATTTTTACATTGAGAAATTGCTTGCAAACTTCAAAACATTTATATGAAACTTTCCAGACTATCTATTTTGGTAATAGTACCGCTTCTTATTTCATTTTCCGGCAAGCCGGTAGCTGATGACCCGGTTACACTTGCAATTGGTGCAAAAGCACCTGGTTTCAACCTATTGGCAACCGACGGCAAAATTTACTCTCTGCCAAACTTTGCCAAATCAAAAATTCTTGTTGTTCTTTTTTCCTGTAATCATTGCCCTACAGCACAGGCTTATGAAGACCGCATTATTCAACTTGTTAATGACTATAAAAACAAAGGCGTTCAGGTAGTTGCCATTTCTCCAAACGACCCTAATGCAGTCAGGTTAGATGAATTAGGATATAGTGATATGGGTGATACCTATAACGAAATGAAGCTCCGCCACAAACAGAAGAAATATAACTTCCCATATTTGTATGATGGAAAAACGCAGGCTGTTGCAAAAAAATTTGGCCCTATAGCCACACCGCATATTTTTATTTTTGATAAAGAAAGAAAACTTCGTTTCCAAGGAAGAATTGATGATGTAGAAAATCCAACCAAAACTCCTAACACAAACGATACCCGTGCAGCTTTGGATGAATTGCTTGCAGGCAAAGAAGTAACTAATAAAACTACAAAAGTATTTGGCTGCTCTATAAAATGGGCAAGCAAAGAAAAATGGCTTACTGAATACAAAGAAAAATGGGCTACTGAGTCTGTTAATCTGGAAACAATTGATGAAGCAGGTATTAAAGATTTACTGAAAAATAATTCCGACAAACTTCGTTTAATAAATGTTTGGGCAACCTGGTGCGGCCCATGTGTTACAGAATTTCCTGATTTTATTACCATCAACAGAATGTACAGAGGGCGGGATTTTGAATTGGTCACTATTACTGCCGACAATCCTGCCCAAAAAGATAAAGCATTACAGTTTTTGAAAACAAGCCAGGCATCCGGTAAAAACTATATTTTTAATACTGATGAAAAATACAAGCTTATTGATGCAATAGATCCAAAATGGCAGGGGGCATTACCCTATACAATACTGGTTGAGCCAGGTGGAAAAATTGTGTATGCAAAACAGGGACGCATTGATGTGCCATTGATGAAGAAAGAAATTGTAGAGAACCCGATGATTGGCAGGTACTATAAAAAGTAAGGATTAGAATATTAATAAAGCATATTTGGCGGATTAAAACTAATTTTCCTTGTTGACAAAAAATAAATTAAAAATTATAATATACTATGAAACTTAATCGCAAAAAATTTATTACAAAAGCAGGTATGGCTGCATTGTCAGTAACTGCTTTATCATCATTTAAAAACGAAACAGGTGTAAAAGTAATGGAAGATGTTATATTTTACCACCATGTATTTTTCTGGTTAGTAAATCCTAACAGTACAGATGACAGAAAAAAATTAATTGAAGGCCTCACCAAACTTTCTGCAGTAAAAACAATAAAAAAATTCCATATCGGTAAACCTGCCAATACAAACAGAGATGTAATTGACAGCAGTTACTCTGTTTCATGGTTGCTGGACTTTGCCAACGAGGAAGACCAAGCCAGCTATCAAACCGACCCCATCCATTTAAAGTTTGTAGAAGACTACAAACATTTGTGGAAGAAGGTGGTGGTGTATGATACGGTGACTGCATAAATTCTTACCAACTAAATTCATTCAGGTGAAAAAAATAATTTTTACTACTATCGTTTTACTAAGTCTTTTTTCATTGGTATCATTTATTTCTTCTGATAAAAAAATAAAATGGTACACCTGGCTTGAAAAAAACGGAAAGAACAGTGATCCAAAAAAGGTTTTCACCTTTGAAGGTAATTCCATTCATGTAAGCGGTGAAGAGTTTGGCTACCTCTGTACAGAAAAAAAATACAGCAATTTCAAACTCACACTTGAATTCAAATGGGGAACAAAAAGGTATGCGCCAAGGGAAAATGAAAAAAGGGATGCTGGTATTCTATATTTAGAAGACCCTTACCGTGGAGATAAAATCTGGCCTAGAAGTTTTGAATTTCAAATTCAGGAAGGCGACTGCGGCGATTTTTGGATGACAGACAGTACAACCCTTATTTATAAAGGGAAAACAACACAAAGCGACCGTTGGCACCGTGAAATAAAATTCACTGATGATGAAAAGCCAAATGGCGAATGGAACAAAGTGGCAGTTACTGTAAGAGATGGAAAAATCACACACCTGTTGAATGGCGTACTGGTAAATGAAGGCAGCGAACCTTCCATTAAAGAAGGCCACATTATTCTACAAAGCGAAGGTGCAGAGTTATATTATAGAAACGTAAAGATTAAAGAGTATTAACCTTCTAGCACTTCCTCTATTTTGTTCAGTTCATCATCAGAAAAAACAAGGTTGTTCATACAGGCAAGGTTATCATCTAATTGCCCCACTGAGCTTGCGCCTATCAATACTGATGTAACCCCTTTGTCTTTCATTAACCAGGCAATTGCCATTTGCGCCAGCGATTGATTTCTGCAAGATGCTATATCATTCAGCTTTTTAATTTTAGAAATTACTTCCGGCGAAATATCTGTTTGCGAAATAGCACCGTTGCTTAAACCCCTTCCTACCCTTGATTCACCAGGTATGCCGCCAATATATTTGTTAGTAAGGAGCCCTTGCGCCAATGGAGAAAATGCAATGCAGCCCACCCCCTCTTCCTCCAGCACATCCATTAAGCTTTGATTAGTTGCGCCAGTTTTATCTTCTACCCATCGAATAAACATTGAAAACTTTGGCTGATGAATTAAACAGGGTGTCCCTAATTTCTTTAAAATAGAAACGGCCTGTTTTGTTTGTTCGGCAGAATAACTTGAGATACCGGCATATAATGCTTTGCCGCTTCGCACAATACTGTCCAATGCCCCCATTGTTTCTTCCATTGGAGTATTTGGATCGGGTCTGTGAGAATAAAATATATCAACATAGTCAACTCCCATTCTTTTTAAACTCTGATCGAGGCTTGCAATTAAATATTTTCTTGATCCAAAATCCCCATAAGGGCCGGGCCACATACCCCAGCCTGCTTTGGATGAAATAATTAACTCATCTCTGTACAGAGCAAGCCCTTCTTTTAAAATTTTCGCAAAGTTTATTTCTGCTTCGCCCGGCGGCGGACCATAATTATTTGCCAGATCAAAATGTGTAATGCCTTTATCGAAAGCATGATACACTATTGCTTTCATAGTTTTAAAATCGTCCACATTGCCAAAGTTGTGCCAGAGGCCTAATGAAATAGCGGGCAATAGCAAACCACTTTTGCCACACCTATTGTATTTCATGGAATCATATCTCGAAGAATTTGCTGTGTACATATTTTTTGGCTTAGTTTACCATTTCATAATTTTGTTTATATATGCCGTGAGTTCGCTTGCAATAATACGATGTTCTTTTAAATCGGGATGAGCATGACACCCGGATGGAAATTGTTTTTCAAATATGTAAGAATGTATTTTTCTTTCTCCCTGCTTATTCATACTGTTTATTACAGATTCAATACTGCTACGCATAAAATTTCTCAGTTTACTATCTGCCATGGGGCTTGATAATAAAACGAAAGTTGATTTTGGATAATAGCCCCTCAACTGTTTTATAAATAAAATATAGTTATTACAAAACGTTACGCTGTCCTGCACACCATCATTTTGTCCAAGGCAAACAGTTACAACATCGGGTTGGTATTTGTAAAAATTCCAACTGATAGTATCATTCCGCATACTTATTTTATCAAACACCTTCGGCATAATTACATTCATATTACAGCAACTGTGCATTAACCCAATTCCTGAAACAGCGGAGAGGTGATATTGTGCATTTACTGCTCTTGCGGTTATGGCACCATAACTTAAATAGGCATTATGCTGATCCTGCCACTCACCTTTCCCGCATGGAATTTCTGAAACATCACTGCCAGTACCGCAGGTAATTGAATTGCCGATGAATTCAATTTTTCTTTTTGGTTTTGTATCAGGCTTAAGCAACTTTTGACACCGAACTCCTGCAAACTCCACGTAACCAATGTTAGCTTCTGTATTTTTGAAAATAACTACAGTATGAATTCCTTCAGACAAATTTTGTGCAACGATAATTGTATCCCGGGCCGATTTTGTTTGAATCCGTTTCTCCACTCCATCTACCACTACTTCAAGATAATTGTGATTTTTGCCCCACAGTACCTCATCATTCAAAATTACTTCGCATTTTTTGCCCTTAAATTTCAGGGTGATGTAAATCCCGGGCTGCCAGAACCGTGGGAGATTTGGATTAGTAAAATCTATTCTGCCAGTGTATTGAATAAGAGGATTGCCAGCTGCAAAAAATTTCAAACTATCAGAAGTGGTTTTTGCCTCTGCGATAAAAGAAAAAACAAGAAACAAAATACCAGATAAAAAATATTTTTTTTTCATGCCTGTTTTCTTAGTACCGGAGTATCTGTAATACATCATTATTTTTTGCCACAAGCAATAGTCTTCCATACTTTTTATTTTGTATAAATTTCAAATCCCTTACATCACCATCGCTAATCCATCCGCTATTTACCGGAGTTATTGAAGTAAACAACTTTCCGTCCCCTTTAAGTAACAATCCATACGAAGCATCCATTCTACCGACCGCCACATTGTATTCATATTCATTTCCTGCAAGCAATATATCTTTCTTTCCATCATTGTTTGCATCAGCAATCAAAATTGTGTTAACTGGTGCAAACTGTGC
Organism: Chitinophagaceae bacterium; assembly: GCA_031415255.1. Classification (GTDB taxonomy): domain Bacteria; phylum Bacteroidota; class Bacteroidia; order Chitinophagales; family Chitinophagaceae; genus JJ008. The sequence goes on from JANORJ010000152.1 coordinate 5,088, forward strand.
CCTTATTTCAAAAGGGTGAAAGGTAAAGCTACCTTTTCCATTATTTTCAAAATATCCGCTGCGGTCTTCATTACAGGTTAATACAGTAGCCCTTGCCATTTCATCTGCAGTGATTATCTGCCCTACTGTTGCAACTGCATACGGCTGGTTCAGTTCAAATTTCTTTTTTATAATCGGACATTGCATGGCACATTGATCCCGGCTGATGCCAATACTTTCTTTATACAACCCATTATTATCTTTTATGTAATAACAGAATATTGGTTCTTGCACTCCGTTGTTATCAAAATCCAATGCTATTAATTTTGCAGGTTGTTTATCACTAACTCTGAACGGGTTATTTTTTCCCAGGTTTCCCGCTATTAAATCTATGTCACCATCATTATCTATATCATTTGCTACCAGGCTTCGCCAGTAACCATTCAGGTTTCTTGTTCCGCTTGTTTCTGTTATTTCTGAAATATTTGCAGCTATATTTTTAAAAATCCGGATGGGCATCCAGTCACCAGCCACTATTAACTCAGGTATTTTATCATTATCAATATCTGCAAATGTTGCTGCATTTAGCAAACCGGGAGTTTGTAATAACGGCGGGGTAATATCAGCAAATTTTCCATTATCATTTCGCAGCAAATAGCTTCCTGGTATTTTTGGATAACTTCCTACCAACACCCTTCCGCCAATAAAAATATCTGTGTCCCCATCGCCATCAATATCGGCACCAGCTATACATTTTGCAGAGGTCGTCATGTTTTGCGGAACTGCAAGGCTGTCTTTTTTAAAACTTCCCTTGCCATCATTAATATATAAGCGGGGAATGTAGTAAGGCGAATTCGCATCAAATTCACTGATGCCACTTACAATAAATAAATCGAGGTCTTTATCACCATCAGCATCAAACAGCAGGCTTTGCATGTCTTCTTCATTTTTTTCGCCGATAACCAAATTTTTGCCGGTGAAGCCCCCATCTGCTTTTTGTAAAAAGATTTTACCAGAAAAACTATATACCCCGCCCACAAAAAAATCTTCAAGCCCATCTCCATTCAAATCGCCGGTGCTTATGAAAGGTCCTTCTTGTGAATATTTTTGTGGAAGTAAAGTTTGAAATCCATAATCATAAAAAAAAGATTCTATGTGGCGATACGGAAGATTTAACTGCGAAGTAATGTCGCTGAATATTGCTGCCGATGAATCTGTAACACTGCTTTTCGCAACAGCATCGTTTTTTGATATGGTAAAAGCTGTATCAATAGCAGGTTTAATTAACACTTGTTGTTTTTCATCCGGCCATTTTATTACAATTGAATCCGGCTGCTTTTTAAACCCAATGTGCATTCGCTGATCCATACTTGACAAGAAACCCCGTACAGGGTATTGCTCCAAATAGATTCTATCTGCCCCGGTGTAAACAGTTGCTTTTGTTCCAAACGCATCTTTGTTTAATGAATCACCAATAAATTTAAAAATGATAAAATGATTTTCAGTGTTCTTGTTATTCGTGGAATACAAATTGTTTTCAAACAACATTGATTTTGCATTTACAGCATTAACAACAAGATCAAGATCGCCATCATTATCTAAATCGGCATACGCAGCACCATTTGAAACAGTATTGTTTGGCATCCCCACCTTCACCGACATATCTTCAAAAGTCATGTCGCCTTTATTACGGTAAAAATAATCCTGCAAGGGCGCAGAGCCAAGTTCATTTAATTTTTCAACAAGATTTCTTTGTTGGGATATATAATTAGTTTCGTTTGGTTTGAATGCAGGGTTTTTTCTGTAAGCAACAAAGTCAGCATTTAGAATATCCCTTCCCATACCATTAGTAATGTGCATATCTTTCCATCCATCATTATCAAAATCGGCCATCAGCACACTCCAGCTCCAGTCTGTTTCATGCATGCCAGCTATTTGCCCAATTTCACTAAAGAAGGGCTCTTTTCTATTTTTAACATTCCTCACACCATTGTTTAAGTGCAGCATGTTTCTTATAAACTGCGGTTCATACCCTGCATCCCTTTCTAATTTATACCTTACATCAGTAAAAAAAGAATACATCATTTTTTTTCGCTCATTTAATTCCGGCTGCATATCTAATGTTGCTATATCCGGCATCGCATCATTATTATAATCTGCTATATCTGTTCCCATGCTCGAATAACTCTGGTGCCGCAAAGAAGATGCAATAGTGTTTGTAAAAGTCCCGTTTTTATTGTTTAACCAGAGTTGATCGTTGCTTAAGTAATCATTGGCTGTATATATCAGGATAGCCATCATTATTCATATCGCTTACAACCAATCCAAGTCCGTAAGCATTATCAAAGGACCTGCTTCAGTTGTTACATTTTTATAAACGGGATGATTCATTGCTGTCGGCATTCCATCATTCCTATACAATCCATCCGCCATCCATGATTTGCCGTCTACAATTCTTGAACGAACCTGATTTCTATCTCCTTTCAATAAAAAATTAAGAAGATACATATCGAGGTAACCTTCCTTACCATAATCAAAAAAAGCAGCTTGTGTGGAGAATGAGGTATCTGCAATACCATACGCTTCAGCTTCTTCTTTAAAAGTGAGGTCATGCTGATTGATAAATAATAAATTCTTTCTTCTTTCTGGCGGTACCTGGCCCGATACACAAACATAAATATCCTGCCAGCCATCCTGGTTTATGTCCACTACACTTACTCCTGCACACCATTTATTAGTTTCAACCCCTGCTTGTTTTGTAATGTCTTCAAATTTCAGCTTGCCTTTATTGTGATACAGTTTTGAACTTTGCTGGTTGGCAGAAAAGAAAATATCCTGTAAACCATCGTTATCAAAATCGCCAATGCCAACACCGCCACCCATATAGGCATATTCATGTACCAAAAGATTTAGCGAATCCGATTCTGTAATGGCATTTTCAAAATCAATTCCCGTTTGAGAAGCTGATAGGTTTTTAAAATAAAAACCCGCCTTTTTTTCTTTAGAAGTACACCCAGCTATAATAAGGATAAGTACAATGAAAAGAGATAATGATTTTGACATTGCCGAATATTTTTATAGAAAATTACTGCTAATAGTTAAACTTTACTTTCTTCTTTCCGATTATCACTTCAAAGTCGCCGGGTTCTGTTACTGTCTTTAGCTGGGCATTTACAAAAGCCAAATCATTTTTATCAATTAAAAAAGTTACCGTTTGGCTTTCCCCTGTTTTCAAATTTATTTTTTTAAAAGACCGAAGTCGTTTCATATTAGGTGTAATGCTTGCATATAAATCATGAGTATATAATTCTACCGTATGCTTGCCATCTCTTTTACCAGTATTCTTTACAACAATACTTACCGTTAACTTTTCGTCATCTTTTAAATTTGTGGCACTCAGCTTAATATCACCATATTCAAAAGTAGTATAGCTTAAGCCATGACCGAATGGATACAACGGATTGTAGCCAGTATGAATATCATCATTAAAAACTTCCCGTACATCCTCAGTTGGTTTTCTGTCATACAATACTATTTCACCCATACTGCGGGGATAACTAAAAGGCAAAATTCCATTGGGGTTATAATCACCAAACAATACATCAGCTATTGCTTCTGCCGTTTTTTTGCCGCTCCAATAAGCCATCAGAATTCCTTTTGCAGACGGTTCGATGTTTGAAATAAAACGGGGGCGGCCTTCTGTCAATATCAATATCACTGGTTTACCAGTTAATGCAGCAGCTTTGACTATTGCCTGTTGATTTTCATCCAATGCCAGCTCAGTAGTATTGCCAGGGCTTTCTGCATAAGCGTTTTCACCAATACATAAAATAATAACATCGGCAGTAGCGGCAGCATTGGTTAATGCAGTTACATCAAAGTTCATTGGATTATCAAATCCTTTGCCGGTGGTGGTCATTACATTTCCTGCACCAACCTTATCAGTTATTGCCTGCAAAATAGTTTTGCTGTCTGCAGGATACCATTGCTCTTCTTTTCCCTGCCATGTATAACTCCAGCAACCGTTCAATGCACTGATACTTTGTGCCGACGGTCCAGCTACCAGTATCTTTTTATTCTTAGCTAATGGTAGTAAAGCATTTTCATTCTTCAGCAAGGTCATTGCTTCATGTGCTGCATCTAATGCCAATGTTTGATACTCTGCTTTACCAAAATTTGCTATTGCCTCTTTTTCAGGATATGGATTGTCGAATAACCCTGTTTTCATTTTTAATAATAAAATTCTTTTAACCGCATCATCAATACGGTTCATTTTCACTTCGCCTTTTTTTACCGCTTCAATCAGTAAATCATAAAAAGAAAACTCGCCGGGTACCATGCTCATATCAATACCTGCATTAATCCCCATTACTACAGCCTCTCTCGGTGTTACAGCTACACTATGCCAGGTATGTAACCGTTTAATATCTTCCCAATCAGTTACAATTACACCTTCGAAGCCCATCTCTTTACGTAACAAATCAGTTAATAAATATTTACTGCTATGTACCGGCTCTCCATTTATTTCACCGGAGTTTATCATAATAGTAGAAGCGCCGGCTTTTATTGCTTCCCTGAATTGTGGTAAATAATATTCTCTTAATTCTATTTCGGATAAATAAATTGGTGTTCTGTCTTTGCCTGTTCTTGATGCAGAATAACCCAGGTAATGTTTCATACAACTGGCCACAGCAGTTGGATTGCGCAAGCCATCTTCTTCGTAAGCTTTTATTACTGCAGCACCCATAGTCTTACCAATGTAAACATCTTCGCCATATGTTTCCGGGAACCTGCTCCATAAGGGTTGGCGACCAATATCCAGTACTGGTGCAAAATTCCAGCGGACACCAGATGCCCGTAATTCTTTTGCTGTAACTTTTGCCATGGCAATGGCCAGTTCAGGATTTCGGGTGGCGGCCATTGCCAGATTTTGTGGAAACAATGTTGAACCCAATGTATATGTCTGGCCATGCATGGCATCCAAACCATAAATGACAGGAATTTTTAAGCGGGTATTTTTTGTTTCATCCTGTATCTGCGTTATCATCTTTCGCCAGGTTTCGGGAGATAATGCATGTGCAGTTGTATTCAACAACGAACCAACTTTATAATCAACAACTGCCTTTTTCAAAAGTGCTGCATCCAATTCTCCATCCTGGTTGCCCCATCCTCCCTTGGCCACGACTGCTAAGGTTACCTGTGTCATCTGGCCTACTTTCTCTTCCAGCGTCATCTGTTTTAAAAGAGCTTCCACTTTCTGGAGATCAATTTTATTTTGCTGAGCAAACGTTAAAATTGAAACTGCTACTGCGACAAAAACTAAAATTAATTTCTTCATTATTATTTTTTTTAGTAGATAACCGGTCATTGAATAGACAAAGCTTTTAGCATCGCATCTGCGACCATCTGGTTGCCCATCTCTGTAAGATGTACCCTGTCAGTTGTAATTAATCCCTGCTCTTTATTTTCCTTATTATTTTCTTCCTCGTATTGCTGCCACATTGCCCTCAGATCTACCAGGGTGCAATTATATGTTGCTGCTAATTTGCGGATTACATCGCTGTATTTATTCAAATCATCATCCTGTGGATTAGCATTATTTTTTAGTTCCCCGATGCAGGCGGGAGTAGCAACTGCTACTTTTATATTTTTGGCCTGTAACTTCTTTATGATAGCGATATAAAACTTTTCAAATTTATCGATGTCGGTACCAGTTCCAGAGGTTTTATGCCATACATCATTTACTCCTACATAAATCACCACCTCTTCGGGCATTTTAGACAATACATCTTCTTCCATCCTTAAATATAAATCGTATGCTTTATTACCACCAATTCCCGCCCCGACTAATTCATACTTATTATGCAGCCTCATATCATTAATTGCAGTCTTCATCCTGTCAATATAACCGCCTTTATCAATGCCCATTTGAGTAATAGAATCACCAAAGAAAATGATTTTCATTTTTTTTACTGGTCTCATGGAGAGTAAAGATATTGTCAGTAATATAGCCAGTATTTTTTTCATACAATTTAATTTGTGATTAGGTTTCATTTTAAAGAACGTTTTTCAGCAACACATTCTTTCTCTCATCTATTACCAAATTTTTTCCGTTTGTTGCCATTATCCGAAATGCTTTTTTATTCACAGGTGATCCACTTCCTTCAAAATGATGAATGCTGACGTTGTTGAAATGATCCAATTCTATACCATTGGTAAAATAAGGCATCCGGGTATTTGTCCAACTCAGTTGTACATCATGCAGTTGGAGACCGTTTATATACTGCACAAGTATTCCCGGTATCCCTCTTTCAAATAATTGTTTTGTCAAACTGCAACCTCGTAAATCCACATTACCCCGGCCACCTCATTGAGTTTACTATCTGTAAATTCAAAACGGACATTACTGAACGAAACATCTTCTATAATACTTTCAGCACTGCCATATAATAACATTCCATTCTCCCCCTTACAGATGATATTACTGAATTGAACATGTTTAATCTGTCCAAGTTTAACATTGTCATTACCACGAACTGCTGATATATGTATGGGTTCTCCATTTCCCCACCAGTCGCCAGTATGTAAAGCTGTTTGAATATACATATTACTAAAACTGATGTTCTCCAATGAGCCTTCATCCCTTACAAAAATGCCAATGCCTCTGGAAGAATTAGTAATATTTACATTACTCACCTGAATATTTCTGACCGTATTCTGATCCAAAAAACCAATACGGATTGCACTAGAAAAGGATTGCAGGTTACAGTTGCTGATAACAATATTTTCAGAAATATGACGGATCCTGTGATAGCCAGGTATTTCAAAATGATGATCATATCCGGTAATGGCAATAGCATCATCACCAGCCCGGATATCGCAATCCGAAATAACAACATTACTACAACTTGTAATATCAATACCATCCGCATTCGGCACCAGCATATTGGTAAAAAGACGAATACCTGAAACCGCTACACCATCACAATCCGCAAAATGCAAAGTCCAGAAAGGAGAGTTCAATAGTTGAACATTCTTTACATCTACATTCCTGCAACGGGCAAAAACAATCATTTGACGTGGCCTGTCTTTTGGAGTAACAGGGCCATCACCAACGCCTTGCTGTACTTTACGAAAATTATCTTTTTGCCGGGTAAACTGTTTTCCTCCCCATTCAATTTTTTTGGCTTTATCCCAATCAAAGAAAACCTGATTATTACCATCGATAATGCCTTGCCCTGTAATAGAAACATTAACAGCGCTGTCTGTGTAAACAAGTCCGTAATAATTTTTTCCGAACTCCGGTAATATATATTCAAAATAGTCTGCCAGGTTTTCACTTCCTTTAAGTACAGCTCCTGTTTCGAGGTATAAACTCACATTACTCTTTAAAAAAATAGTGCCCGTTTTATAAATATCTGCAGGTACATATACAGTACCTCCACCTTTCTTGTAGCACTCATCAATAGTTTGCTGAATTGATTTTGTACATAAAAAATCTCCGCCAGCTACTGCTCCATTAGCCGTAATAATATATACAGATCCTGTTTGCGTAAATCCATTTTTTACTATCAGTAAAAATGTTAATATGACTAAGATATATTTCATTTTATCGGCCAAACCGGCATTTTTATTTTCGGATACTTATTAACTCATATTATGTACTGTCCCATTCATAAGTTTCATACTGTTTGTTTCCCGATTCTATTAATTATTTCCAAACAGGCTCTTGTATTATGATAAGGGCATTTCCAAAAACCAGCTTTATCTTTTTGCATAGTAGAATAATCCTCATTTATTCCCCAAAACCATTCCCCGTACTTATTATCTTTGATAAAGTTTTTTACAAATTGCCAGCTGTTTAAAGAATGTTGTAAATACTTTTCATCACCGGATAATTGATAGGCATTAAAAAATCCTACCATTGCTTCCGCCTGTGGCCAGGAATGTTTTTCTTTAACCCAATGAGTAATTGCCGGATCATACTCATACCACAAACCGCCATCCTTATCGAGTGCTTTCGTGGATGTAGTTGCCAATTCCAATGCGATTTTTTTGTATTGGCTTATGTACATTTCACTTCCTGAAATTTCTGCACAGTTATATAATAGCCAGGAAGCTTCGATATCATGGCCAAAAGACTGAACAGAGGATTTTA
>JANORJ010000153.1:0-1844 GCA_031415255.1 Chitinophagaceae bacterium
AATTATGCTAAAAATGCACAACGAAACAAATGGGATTTATTTGGTAAAGGCGAGTGGTTCAGTATAGCTTCCATCAACCTGAATATTGCGGTTCCCATTTTTAATGGGTTTGCTACCAAATCAAAAATTCAGCAGGCAAAACTGGAATTGCAGAAATCAGAAAACCAGATTGAAGCATTGAAGCTTTCGATAGATAATGAAGTGGCAGTGGCAAAAAATAATTTTACATCTGCCATTGCCAGTATGGATTTTCAGAAAAAAAATATGGAGCTGGCAGAAAAAATTTATCAGCAAACAAAAAAGAAATATGAGATGGGCACTGGCTCGCAAACAGAAATCAATACAGCTCAAACAGATTTAAAAGCGGCACAAACCAATTATATCACGGCGCTATATGATGCTATTGTTGCTAAGGTTGATTTTATGAAAGCAACGGGAAAATTGTAAACACGGACCTGTCTGCCGACAGGCAGGTTAAAAGATTTTAAAATGATTTTACAGATTAATACACAGTATATGAAAAGAACAACAACTGCAGCAGTAATTATTATTGTAACAGCATTTTTCCTTGCTTCATGTGGCGCCGGTGCAAAAGATAAAAAAGGTGATATCGGCGATATGAAAGTAAAGTTGGAAAAACTGAAGAAAGAAAAAAACACATTAGATGCTGACATTCGGAAATTAGAAGATCAATTGGCAAAAGCTGACCCCAAGGCGGCACAGCAAACTCAGAAATTAGTTTCTGTTGATACACTTCGCATAAAAGACTTTACACATTTTATAGAACTACAGGGAAAGATTGATGCAGAAGGAATGGCCTATGTGGCACCTAGCGGACAGGGTGGACAAGTGAAAGCTATCTATGTAAAACTTGGTCAGAAAGTTGGCAAAGGTCAATTGATTTTAAAATTGGATGATGCTGTTGCAAGACAAGGAGTAGTAGCAGCACAACAAATGGTTATTGGTGCACAACAACAAACCGGGCAAATAAAGGCCAGGTTGGAACAAGCTCAATCAATTTATACCAGGTATCAAAATTTATGGAAGCAGGGTATAGGTGCAGAAATACAAGTAGTAAATGCAAAAGCTGATTTTGATGCAGTTTCAGCACAGCTAAGAGCAGCACAAGCACAAGTTGGTTCTGCACAAGCACAAGTAAGGATAGCACAGGAGCAGGCAAATATGTCGAATGTGTATGCTGGTATCAGCGGAACGATTGATGAGATGAATGTAACAGTAGGTGAATTCTTTTCACCGCAAACTGCTGCTATGCGGGGTGCAGGCATCCGCATAGTGAACAACAATAATTTAAAAGTGGTGACCAATGTGCCGGAGAATTATATTGCAAGAGTTAAGAAAGGCGATAAAGTGGAAGTAGTAATTGCAGATAGCGGTAAACCACCGTACCAATCTGTTATTAGTGTAGTAGGTAGTTCTATTGATCCTACCACCAGGTCTTTTATAACTGAAGCAATACTTCCTTCTGATCCAATGCTAAAACCCAATCAGACTGCAACATTAAAAATACTTGACTACGAATCAAAAGCTGCTGTTGCTGTGCCAGTGAATGTGGTACAAAGCGATGAAAAAAGTAAGTATGTGTATGTAATGGAAAAAGCCGGGGATAAAATGGTAGCCAGAAAGAAAGTAGTGAATGTAGGTGAAGCATACAATGGATTGATAGAAATTAAAAGCGGATTGACGGGTGGTGAGTTGATAATAACTGAAGGCTATCAAACAGTGTATGATGGGCAGACGGTGACAACGGGGAAGTAAAGACCCCCTGAACGTTGTTCGCAACCTTCGCTGAGGCTTGGTTGCCTTAAAGGAGAGGCTTAGGTCAA
>JANORJ010000154.1:0-7114 GCA_031415255.1 Chitinophagaceae bacterium
TATTTATAAAAATATTGGTGGGCACACTTATGCAACTCCTTATAGCGGTCCGATAGGTTCTGTCATTACACCCCATTTAAAAGATTTGGGAGAATGGAAGCATCTTAGTTATGCTTCATCTCTTTGCGGCAGCTGTACAGAAGTGTGTGCTGTAAAAATTAACCTGCATGAATTATTGTTGGAGAACAGGCATGAAGCAGTGGAAGAAGGCTACAGTACTTTCGGAGAAAAGATGGCTTGGAAAATGTGGAAGCAGGGAATGCTGCGCCGCAAATGGATGAATATGGCTGGAGGTGCCACTAAGAACTGGGTAGTGAACAGTATGGTGAAAGGCTGGAAAGAACATCGGGGTAATATGGAGTTTCCGAAAAAATCGTTTAACCAGTTATGGAAGGAAAAATTCGGCGATAATAAATAATCTTTCCTCGCAATAATTCTTTGCAGGGAAAGATTACTTAACTACTTCCTTCTAATTTTTTTCCTTTTCCTTCGCCTTGTACAATATTTCTAAAATACCTTTCACCTCCTCTGGATTTTTATTAAGCGCCAAGGCTCTTTCTAAAATAGCAACAGCTTTTTTATTGTCACCATTTTCAAAGTACCCTTCTCCCAGGCTGGAAATTACATTCGATGATTCCGGGTAAAGAGTGGCATTTACCTGAAAAATTTTCAATGCCTCTTTTTTCTTTTCTTGTTTTAATAATAAATAAGCCAGGCTGTTTAACTCATTTTCATCGCTAACCAATAATCGCAGTTGTTTGGCAAGGCTGCCAGCAGCAATATTTTCATCAGTAAAAGTGCCGTCTGCCAGCCAACGGGTAATAGTGGCAAAAGAATGATAATTGGATGTGTAGGGCTGATTAGTAAGAATGGCAAGAAAGTCTTTCTCTAACGAAAAAACCGGGAATTCGTTGATGCGGTTTATTTCAACTCCATTTTTATAAATAATAAAAGTGGGCACCCGGAATATTCCTAATCCTGCTTCTTCATGGCCGGGACTTTGTTTTACTAAAGAGTCGCCGTTACCTACACCAATCAGGTGTACTTTTTTTTCCGGAAATGAAATAACAGAAAGTAATTTCAGGAAACGGGGCACCTCTCTTTTGCTATCACCGCACCAGGTGCCAAAAAATACTTTAATGCTGATTGCTTCAACGCTTTGTTTTTTTAAAGTACCGATAGTTGCTGCATTGGGATGATACGAATCATAATTCGTATTGAACCATTTGCCAAACGGCTCAACTGTCAGACTGTCTTGAGTAGAGATTCCGTATAAAATTTTTGATTTCTCAACGGTAGTTTGCGCTGCAGCAGCGTATGATAATGCCATAAATAGCAAACAGATTACTTTGTTCATAAAATAATTTTAAAATTACCTGAATAGTTGTGTGAGTAAAATTGCTGTATGCCGGTTGGCACACAGTTACAGTTTAATATAGTAACCAGGCATTCGGCGGCTGCCAAGGCTCAGGATAGTTGCCCTTACATTCATTATCACCGGGCAGTGGGTTTGCTTTTAATTTTACTTCTTTGGATGAAGCATCAATAGTAAATACTTTAGCCGCAGCAAATAATTCGTCTAGGTGAATATGTGTATGTGTTTTTGACAGGGGTGATTGGCTGGTATCCTGTTTGTCAAACCCAGCTTGTTTTTCACAATCACATTTTGCAGAACTGGTTTTAAAACTATTGGAGAATTTACATTGGAGATAGCTTAGTTGCCGGGCATATTGGGAAAATGCAAAGATGCTGATTATCAGTATGGCTGATAATTTTCTCACTCAGTGTAGGTTATGGTTTTGGTTAGGAAAGCTTTTTGCAGCCTTTCTTCGAACACAGACGGACTGACCGGCAAAAGGATGCACAGGAGGGAAGAAAAAATGATTTGAGGCCAGAAAATAATAAAGCAGAATAGTATTTATTCCTATAAAATGTTATAGACCAGATTACCTATTCACTTTGGTATAAGTATATTCGTTTGACGAAGCGTTAAGTAAAATGATTGTTTACAGTTCATCCATAACACACCGGCTACGGTACATCTGTGATTTTATCGGTAAGGAACTGATTGGCAAACCCTTTCAGCTTACTGATAGAAAAGAAGAGTTCTTGAATTTTTCGGGGCTTCGTATTAATTACAGTACTGAAAAGGTTACTTACGATGAATTTTCCCTGCACCCACATTCTTTATTATTTGAACAAGGAATTAAACCACAGTTCATTGATTGTTTTGACAACAACGGATATAAAGCTTTTTTCAAAACAACTGGTGATTTCCCTTTTGACATCTTTGCGGCTTCGTTTTATTTACTAAGCCGGTACGAGGAATATTTGCCACATCGAAAAGATATGTATGTCCGGTATGCACATGAAAATTCATTGGCATATAAAGAAGGGTTTCTTACTCTTCCGTTGATTAATATCTGGCTTGAACAATTCAAAAATATTTTACAACAAAGATTTCCTTCATTAGCCATTCATCATTCATCATTCACTTTCCTGCCCACTTATGATATTGATGTGGCTTGGGCTTACAAATACAAGCAATGGAAAATAAGTGCAGGAGGAGCAATGAAAGATTTATTAAAAGGCGCACTGAAGAAAATTTCTTTGCGACGGAAAGTAGTAAATAATGAAGTAAAGGATCCGTTTGATTCTTACGGGTGGATGGATAAGCTGCATCAACAATACAAGCTAAAGCCCCATTATTTCTTTTTAGTTCCGGAAAAAATTGGTAAGTACGACAGAAATATTTTGCCCGAAGAACCGGCTATGCAGCGATTGATAAAACAGCATGCCGATAAATATGAAATTGGTGTTCATCCATCATGGCAAAGCGGCGATGATGCTTCATTGATTAAAAAAGAAATAAACACAATTGAGGACATTGCTGCCCTAAAAATTTCTTCATCCCGTCAGCACTATATCCGGTTTACTTTGCCACAAACTTTCAGGTATCTTATGGAAGCCGGTATTAAAGAAGATTTTTCCATGGGGTATGGCAGTATCAATGGTTTCCGGGCTTCAGTAGCATCTGCTTTTTACTGGTATGATTTAGAAAAAGATTTGCCAACTAATTTATTGATCCGGCCTTTCTGCTACATGGAGGCCAATTCTTTTTATGAACAAAAAATTACACCGCAACAGGCTTTAGATGAAATGCGCCATTACTATACAGTAATAAAAGAAGTGAACGGAACTTTTATCAGTATCTGGCATAATAATTTTTTGGGCACTGATGAAAAATTTCTGGGTTGGAGAGAAATTTATGAGCAGTTTATTAACGAAGTAACAAGGGCAGGTAAGGCGGAGACCGTCAGACCTGACTAAACAGTTACTAAATCCCTTCCGCCTCCGGTTGTTCGGGTGCTGGCACAGATTTAAATGCTTTATTTACGAGATAAATACCCAGCAAGGTTACCAATCCACCTATGGTAATATAAATGGTAATTTTTTCATTAAATATAATCCAACCGCATAGCACAGCGACCATTGGATTTACATACGCATAAATAGAAACTTGCTCTGTTGGTAAATTTTGCAACGCATACAGGTAACATATAAAAGCAATGAGTGATCCAAAAATGACTAAGTAAGCAATGGAAGCCCACGATTGCCATTGAATGGCTGACAACGGAACAGCTTTGCCTGAAGCCGCTGAAAAACTGTATAGCACAATTCCACTAATCACCATTTGCAAGCCTAAACTGAAATAGGGATTAAAATGAACCGCCTGTTTTTTTGTGTATAATGTAGCAATGGCCCATGTCCAGGTAGCGATTACTGAAAAAATAATTCCTATTTGAAATGACGGGTTCCTAAAATCATTGAGGTGATTGTAAAAGATAACACAAACACCCCCAAAGCCAAGCAGCAAACCAATAATAGCCTTTACCGGCATTTTTTCTTTAGAAATAAAAAGTCCGATAACTACTATCCACAAGGGGAAAATAGCCCCGATGATGGCACCCAACCCTGCAGAAATATTATATTGTAATGCCAGTGTGCTGAGTCCGTTACTGATCATGAAATTCAAAAAACTTAAAATCAAAATCGGAATCCATTCTTTGCCTTTTGGTAGAGAAGCTTTTTTATAAATAAAAAAAGCTACATAACAACAGCCGCCTAATAATTGCCGAATGGCAGCCATTTGCAAGGCATCGGGAATATGTTTCACTCCTTCCTTTGAAGCAATCCAAGTGGTGCCCCATAAAACGCAAACTAATGCTAAGCAAAACAGGGCTTTCGATCTGGCCCCTTTCTTATTTATCGTAAGCGGATTGAATAATGCCAGCTTTTTTAAGTAGTCGGCAGAAGTGGTTATAACGGTTTTATGGAAGTCGAAAATATTCATCTCAAGGAAACTGCTTAATTTTCTTTTTTGAATAGAAAAACATAAACGACCAGAAGCCCCTTTAGGCAACCAAGTTCGCCTTAAAGGCGGACGAAGGTTGGGAACAACGTTCGGGGGGCTTAATGTTTAAAATGTCTCAATCCAGTTATCACCATCGCCAGATTATTTGCTTTACAATATTCAATCGAATCATTATCTCTGATAGAACCGCCCGGTTGAATAAAAGAAGTAATACCGGCTTCATGTCCCAGTTGCACACAATCACTAAACGGAAAGAACGCATCGCTGGCCATTGCAGCACCGCTCAAATCAAATTTGAATTGTTTTGCTTTTTCTACCGCTTGGCGAAGCGAATCAATCCGGCTGGTTTGTCCGCAACCTTTGCCAATCAGTTGTTTGTTTTTTACTAAAGCGATAGCATTTGATTTTAAATGTTTGCAAACTAAATTAGCGAAAGTTAAATCTGCTTTTTCAGCAGCCGTAGTTTCCCTTCCACCAGCTTCTTTCCATTCGGTATAGTTGCCTTCATCTGTTCCTTGTATTAATACTCCGTTCAGTACCGATTTATATTGCTCTTTAGTTCCGGGCTGAGCTTTCAGTTGTAATAAAATCCTGTTCTTCTTCGATTTTAATATTGCCAATGCATCTTCATTAAACGAAGGTGCAATCAATACCTCAAAGAAAATTTCGTTAATAGCTTCAGCTGTTGCTTTATCAATAGCACCATTGCAGACAAGTACACCACCAAAAGCACTTTCGGGATCGCCAGCTAATGCTGCATCCCAACTTTCCTTTAAAGAATTACGTTGAGCAGCTCCACACACATTGGTATGTTTGATGATAGCAAAGACAGCCCCCCCGCCCCCCGAAGGGGGGATCTTAGAGTCTGTTATTACTGTAGCCGTTTTATTGGTTTCAACTGTTTGGTTATTGTTATGAATATCCGAACTATCGGGGTCTTTTTTGATCCCCCCTTCGGGGGGCGGGGGGGCTACATCATTTATCAACTGCATCGCTGCATCCACATCCACCAAATTATTGTACGAAAGTTCTTTACCGTTTAATTGTTCAAACAACTCATCCAGGTTGCCAAAGAAGGCTGCTTTCTGGTGCGGATTTTCTCCGTACCGCATTGTTTTCTCCGGCTTATTAAAAGGAGTGGCAACGGACAGGCTATGAAAATAATTGGAGATAGCTGTATCATAAGCTGTACATACATCAAATGCTTTGATGGCAAATAGCCGTCTTTGCTCCAGCGATGTTTCACCATTTTGCTCTTTTAGTATTGTTTCCAGTAAAGCGTAGTCGGCTTTGTTGGCAATCACCGTTACATCTTTATGATTTTTTGCTGCGCCTCTTATCATGGAAGGTCCACCGATGTCAATTTTTTCAATAATCAATTTTTCATCCGTGGTGGAAGCCACCGTTTCTTCAAAAGGGTACAGATCCACAATCACCAAATCAATTTCCGGAATATTGTATTGCTTCATTTCCTGCACATGGGTATCGTCATCTCTTTTGCCCAGTATGCCGCCAAATACAGAAGGATGCAAGGTTTTTACCCGGCCACCGAGTATGGAAGGATAAGTAGTCAGGTCTTCTACAGGCACTACTTTCAGTCCCAGTTTTTCAATAAAGGTTTGTGTGCCGCCGGTGCTGTAAATCGTTACGCCGTTACCTGCCAGCAGTTGTACTATGTTCTCTAGTCCATCTTTGTAAAAAACAGAAATAAGTGCCGATTGAATCTTCTTATTCATAAATTAATTGGGGTTTGAAGGGCAGTCCCGCCTCGGGCGGGAGTAAAGAGACGCAAAGGTAAGTGTCTGAAAATTCATTGCAAATGAGCCTGTTTGCGAGAGAAGAAAAATTATTTAGCTAGCTGTAGTGCTACTATCATCTTCTGTGTAGTTTACACTGAGGTAACGAAGTGTCGCACTTTTCAGGGTTCAGTAATTCTATTGAGCAATTAATCAATCCACCTTCATCACAAAAGCCCCCGCAGTCGTCACATCATGCCACGGAATATGTAATGAGTCGCAATCTTTTTTCCAATAGTTGGCTTTCCAAGCTGGCACAGAACCATCAAACACTACCTGCTTTATATCCAATGTAGCGGCAATTTTTTTCATATATAGTTTTGGATTTTTAGAAATGATCAGCAGGTCAATGGAAGGCTTTGGTTGTTGCAGCGAAAACGTCAACGCTTCATCTAACAATAAAATATGTTTGCCATGATAACTCAGGTAGTCTTCATAAACTGTTAAATCAGAAAGTGCCGGCACTTCTTTTATACGGTATAATATTCTTGATGGTTTTAAATGAAAATTGCGGGCAAAATCATTAGTAAGTAGATCGCTGTCGCCAATAAAGAAATAATTTCTGCCGTCCACTATATCAATCGCTTTTTTCTGCGGCACATTATATACGATGATTTTCTGCTGCTGGTTACTTTGAATAAATGAAAAGGAACGCAATGCAACAAAGCTACATAGTGCAAACAGACCCAGCTTCAGACCGGTTGTTGATTTTTCCAATAACCAATAACTGAGTCCTACGGCAAATAGTACTAATAGTATTGCCTGTAGTATGGTTATTTGTAATCCATCCCATAGGGAAAATGGGATGGTTTCAATTTTTTCAATATAGGTATTCATCAGCCAGATAAACCAGGTAAGTAACTGGCCAACTAGCGATGCAAGCACAGGAATAAACGAAATGGCACAAAGTAATATTTCACCCAGCACAATGGCACTGGATAAT
>JANORJ010000155.1:0-35644 GCA_031415255.1 Chitinophagaceae bacterium
TACACAAGTTGATTGGGACAAACATGAAAAGCATGACCCGGTTCCTCAACTACGAAACAGATTGTTGGAAAGAGGAATACCAGACTCGGATTTATTACAAATAGAAAAAGAAGCTGCAGAAAGAGTGGCTGCCGATTTTGCTAAAGCAATAGCAGCAAAAGATCCTGATCCGGCAACTGTTGAGCAACATGTTTTTGTTTCTACTCCCATAACAGTAGAGAAAGGAGAGAGAAGCCCCGCTGGTGCAGAAAAAGTTTTGATGGTAGATGCTGCTCTATATGCTATCAGAGAATTGATGGAAGATAATCCAGACATGATTTTGTATGGACAGGATGTAGGCAAACGTTTAGGTGGCGTATTTCGTGAAGCTGCAACGTTAGCCGAACAGTTTGGCGAACACCGTGTTTTTAATACCGCCATTCAGGAAGCTTATATTGTTGGCTCCACAGTGGGATTAAATGCTGTTGGAATAAAACCAGTAGTGGAAGTACAATTTGCTGATTATATATATCCGGGATTTAATCAATTAGTTACAGAAATATCGAAGAGCTGTTACCTAACTTGCGGAAAATTTTCTGTCTCCATGGTACTGCGGGTACCAATTGGTGCATATGGTGGTGGTGGCCCTTATCATAGTGGTAGTATTGAAACAACGTTGTTATCCATCAAAGGAATAAAAGTAGTGTATCCATCCAATGCCGCAGATATGAAGGGGTTGATGAAAGCTGCATATTACGATGGAAACCCAGTGGTGATGCTTGAACACAAAGGTCTGTATTGGAGTAAAGTGCCCGGAACAGATGAAGCAAAAACGATTGAACCAGCTAGGGACTATATTATCCCATTGGGTAAAGCAGCTATTATTTTAAAAGCTGCTGAACAGGCAATGAACAATGGCGAAAGCTGTGTAGTAATTACTTACGGAATGGGAGTTTATTGGGCAAAAGCTGCTGCAAAGAATTTTAATAATCAAATTGAGATTATTGATTTACGAACATTATATCCATTAGATGAGGAACTGCTTTTTGAAAGGGTGATTGCACATGGAAAATGTTTGATACTTACAGAAGAACAACAGAATAATTCTTTTGCAGAAGCATTGGCCGGAAGAATTTCTAAGCATTGCTTCAAATCTTTAGATGCTCCTGTTGAAGTATTGGGTGCATTAAATTTGCCAGCTGTGCCTATGAATATGGGATTAGAGAAGGCGATGCTGCCAAATGGGGAGAAGGTAACAGGTATTTTAAAAAAACTACTTATTTCATAATTAGTTTCGTAGTATCAATTTACTAAATGAAATCATAGAAAATGAAACAAGAAGATGGAAGATATATTATCCTTCCAGATGAATTGTAAACACAATCATCCTCGATTGTATTTTATCAAACACACTAGAGAATTTAAGATTGGGGTCTCTTGCATGAATATTGCGCAGGCCATTGCTGATTTTTATTTCAGGCGAAAAAATAAAACTGGGAAAATAAAAATTAAAGCCAATACCAAACTCAGGGCCGAAATCATACTTTTCAATTTTTACAAGGTCTTCTGCTTTTTTTGCACGGGCATTACTAGCCATATCAATATCAGCTTTTATACCCAGCAATGTATAAACACGAAAATTACCAATCCGGTCACTCTGAAATTTTAACTGAAATGGGAAAGCAGCTATAATAGATTCTACTTTTTTTGTAACATCTGTATCTCCATTAATATCCGGGTACTTAAGCCGGTAGTGTATATTCCGTTCAACAAACATCAACTGCGGATTGAAACGTAGTTGAAAACGATTGGATAAACGAGCTGTGGCCTGAAAGCCTAAAGTGATGCCACCAGAGTTGGTAGGTTCGGCTACATACACACTATCCTGTAGCAAAAAAAGAGGATTTAGTGATGTTTGAAACCGGGCTAGGTTGATGCCGAGGCTCATACCAAAATAGTAAGGCTTACTGTCCTGATCGGTACGATTCATCTCCACTTTGCTGAACTGGGCTGCGGAAATTTGAGAAAGCAACAGCCCTCCGCAAAGCAACAACGATACGGCACTTATTTTTAAAAAGGCTTTTGTCCGGAGTAAATGCAACATATTCCTAAGCTTAGCGGTTCGAATTCCGTTTCGGAGTATCCCACTTTTTTTAAAATGTCAGTAAATAAATGGCGGTCGGGAAAAGCATTGGCTGACTCATTCAAATATTGATAGGCTTCTTTGTTTTGTTTAAACCATCGTGCCACCTGCGGTGCCACAATACCCATGTACAGATTGTATAAACTTTTAACTGGCTTGAGCCGGGGTTTCGAAAATTCAAGTACAATCAAACGGCCACCGGGTTTTAATACCCGAAGCATTTCTGCCAGACCGTTTTCCAGGTTTTCAAAGTTGCGGACTCCAAAGGCCACCATCACGGCATCAAACGTATTTTCGGCAAAGTTTATTGTTTCTGAATCACCTAGCTGTAACTGGATTTTATCCCCAAGTTCTTCTTTTTCAATCTTTTTTCTGCCAAATTCCAGCATTCCCGCAGAAATATCAATACCTGCAATGTGGTCGGGCTTTAGCAGTTTATAAGCCATAAGTGCCATATCTGCAGTGCCGGTGGCTACATCTAAAATATGTCGGGGATTATCCTTTTTCAGCCTACATATAGCTTTTTTGCGCCAACCAATATCTGTTCTGGCAGAGAGAAACCGGTTCATTTTATCATAGTTACCGGCTATTTTATTAAACATATCAGCTACCTGTTCTTTCTTCGTTTTGTCAGAATCTTTGAACGGATTGATATGGTCGTGAGGTAGAGGGTTTGACATGGGTTGCAAATATAACAAGGTTTGATAAGTAAGGTTTGCTGTTTAAAGTGTTAAAGCATTTTGTTTCCTGTTATCTTGCAGGCCAATGGAAATCATTTCATCACAATATATTATTAGCAGTCCCGGCTACAAAGATTGCCCACCGGCGGATAAGCCTGAGTATGCTTTTATTGGCCGAAGCAATGTGGGCAAATCGTCGTTGATAAATATGTTGACCAATAAAACAGGGTTGGCTAAAATATCTTCCACACCCGGAAAAACACAATTGCTTAATCATTTTGAGATTGTTTCTTCCGATAAGAAAAAATGGTTCTTGGTGGATTTGCCGGGTTATGGTTATGCGGCCACCGTTTCTCAGAAGTCGAGGAATAATTGGGGAAATATGATTGAATCCTACATCCGTAAACGGGAAAACCTCGTTTGTGTGTTTGTGCTTATAGATAGCCGGCATGAGCCGCAGGCTATTGATCTGGAGTTTATTAACCAGTTGGGAGAATGGCAAACACCTTTTGTGCTGGTGTTTACCAAAAGTGATAAAAATAAACCCGGGGCTACAGATAGGAACGTGGCAAAGTTTCTGGAAGTTTTATCGGAAAAATGGGAGGAAAGCCCTCCTCACTTTGTTACCTCGGCCACCAAAAAGGCAGGACGTAAGCCTTTGTTGGATTATATTGGGGGTTTAAATCGCAGTTTTATAAAGCTTTAGCTAAAAAATACCACAAAAGGGGTATTAGTTCATCGGGATTTTAGACTTACTTTGCACTTAATAAACCTGCTTATGAAAGCAATCTTATCCGAAAAAAATTTAGTAGTAGTACTATTTGTAATGGTACTTGTTACATTCTCTCTTGCTCAGGAGGATAGTAAGAAGATGGAGAAACTGCAAATTGGCATTAATAAATCTACAGCTTCCACATTAATAACTGATTATCTCCAAGTGCCGGTGAAAAAAAAGGTTCTTTTAATTCCCTGGAAATAGCACACTTCCATTACTTATCCTAATTTCAATCTTTTTGATTTTTCATTCCCAACAAATTCTATGAAGAAGTTATTGTTATTACTATTTTTTATCAGCAATGTAGCCGGTTTTTCACAAACAGGTGATAGTGTAAAAAAGGTAAAACAGCTAAAAAGATTAATATCTGCTGATTCGGTGGCTAAAAAGATACAGGACCTTAAATACAAGATGGATACAGCCATTCAAATATCTGATAGCAATCAGGTAAGCGAAAGTATTTCCCGAAATTTTGATGGAATACTTCAATGGCAAAAACAACAAAAGGCTAAAGAGAAAAGGTCAGCTTGGATTCGCATTTGTTTTGGAATAATACTTTTAGGTATTCTGGTTGTTGGAATGCGAAGAAGGAAAAAGTAAGGAAGTCAGTTTTAATGGCGGAGGTTCTCTCCGCATTATCTTATTTAAAAAATACGGCGACCGTTTAATTCACCACCTTGTTGGCACAACTGCTGCTGGCAAACGCTTCTGGTTTGGCTTTAAAAGCAAAGCCCATGCCCAGGATGTAGCCCATTGCTTCTTTAAGTGCATCGTTACTTTTGAACTGTGGATTGGTGTTAATGTCAGCATGTACTTCCATGTCCACATTGTACACAGTAAACAGATTGCAGAGCTGATAAGCAATTTCAATGCTTTTAGCAACTTCAGTCAGCATTCTTTCTTTGATGGTAAACCGCTGCAGGGTTTTTTCGTTGTGAATGAACATAAAACCGCCATGCCCTTCCCGTAGGAAAACAATGACGGTAGCAAATTCTGTTTCTTTTCCTTTTACCTGCGAGTCGGTACCGATGCAAACTTTTAAACGAAATCCTTTTTTAGTTTCACGTTTAATTGCATTTTCAACTGCTTCCATAATTGGTAGTTCAATCGGGTCGCCATTAAATTTTCTCCAAAGCATAAAAAAGAGGTTTTCCCAAGTTACAGGAAAACCTCTGATTAACAATAGGGGTACGGAATATTGTCCAGCCTGAGGCTGGACGGAAAAGCGTTTATTGTTTTACAAATTTATCAATCCACTGCTCGCTGCCGTTAGCAAAACGGATAAAGTACATGCCACCAGTTATGGATGTTGTATTTATCGTATTCAAGCCATTGGTAACCTGACCTCTGCTTATTGTTTTGCCACTGAATTCATGCACGGTATAATCATAATTGCCGGGGCTTGTTACTACAATATTACCGGTGGAGATGTTGCTGACTAATTTAGGCCATTCGTTTATTCCGGTATTGCGTAAAGAAACTACATTGGAATAATACTGGTGACCATTATCGAACGTAACGTTAAGCCGGTACTGTGCTGTTGTTGACACATACGGTTTGTACATAAACGAACGCAGGCTATTGGGTGATTGTGTTACGGGGCTGAAATTTCTACCATCAGTTGAAATTTCCAGTATTTGTTTTGTAACAGCTTCATCAGCATCAATAAGCCAGGATAATCTATGTTTATCACTGACTAATTCTCCCTGCAGTTCCAACCTTCTTAATGGAAGTGTGCCGCTGGTAAAATTACCCTGTAACGAATAGGAGCCAAGGCTTGCATAGTTAGGTGCATATATATTTCCTTTGCCTTCTATTCTAAGATAATAGGTTCCGGTGTTTAGCATCGTATCAATTACTGAACTAAGTAATGTTCCCGGATTAAAAATATTTAACTGAGTTTGTGAGCTATTATATAAAGTAACCTGCAAATCAAGATTAGAGCCTGAGTTACCTGCGCCAACACCATACGGAACGGCATTTAATTGAAACCGGCCGGTAGAAGGTTGGGTAAATCTTATCATATCCTGATCGGTGTTTTGTCCAATGATTCCACTTACATTAAATTGATTACTTACATAAGGTGCAATAGTTGCTCCTGCAAATGTGGCAGCATAATCATCAGTGCGATAACCAAAACCATTAGCTGTAGTTATTACCGTCATGTCATTCTGTATACTGGCGCAGCCATAAGGGTTAGGTCCGTTATTCCACAACGTTAAATTCTGATAGTAACCAACACCCATAATAGGTGCCCAGCCAATTTCACCCGAACCTTGGCCGTAGTTATAATTTGATGTCAATGCACAGCTTGCATTGTAAGTGGCCTGGTGATATAAGCCAAGAGTATGGCCTGCTTCATGTGATGCTGCTTCAGAAATGTATTTAACATTATAAGTGAGCAAGGCACTGAATATAAAACAAGGCGTATCATCACCCCAGGTAAAAGAATTAACGAATGCTACACCACCGGCAGAGCCATACCAGTCAGAAGTAACTGTTAGTATTGCTCTCATTCGCTTGGCAGCAGGGGCCGCCAGGTATTTAGTAGAGTCGGTTGTGATGTTAACTGCAAAAGGACGGTAATCTTCTGCCACCCGATTAAAGACTGTGGTGATCTGAGAATTATCTAAACCGGATGCACCGCAATAAATAGGGCCGGCATAATTCCAACTGGTGCCACTTACAGTATGGCCATCGAAATCCAGGAATATTACTGCAGATGCAGTTGGGTTACTGCTCAACAGCGGTACCTGGGCGGTTACTGTCATAGTGCTGATTAATGACATCAGCAATAGACATGATTTGATTAGGTTTTTCATAACAAGTCGGATTTTAATTTTTCAATAGGTACAAGTAACAAATAGGGATACGGATGTAAAAACGGGTCAATTCTAAAAATTTTTATTTTTAGTTTATTCGTTTACGAGGTCATAAAAATTTCTTTTAACAAGCACCAGCTCATTATTCAGCTTTTGCAATTCAAATAAATCGCCATGCTGAAAACTGATGATTCGGCCAGTATAAGTAACTGTTCCATCAGTAGCAATAACTTTTGATACAGTAAACCTTGCCCCATTATAATTGCTGGAACGAATTACAACACTCTGCATACTGTTTGCATACTTATTTACCGAGGAAATTACCTCGCCGGTAAATTGCAGATTGTTCTGAGCAGAAAGACTGAGATTTATTTCTCTGCCAACTGGTGTTGCAAACAGGCTGCTGATATCATTCATACTAACCGGAATTTTATCCGGCAGGTTACTGAACAACACAGGTTTGTTGTAATCAGGTTCGTTAATAGGGATTGCTGCATTTTGTGCTGATGTGCACAGGCTGTAAAACAAGATGCTAACGCATACTGCGGTGGTACGTAGGTTTTTCATTTCAACTTTTTTTAAAGGTCAATAGGATGTTGTTCAGCAACCTGGATTTGTGGTTGCAGTAATCAGTGGGGTACGGTGATACAAGGTTTGTGAAAGTTTTGAGAACTTCCAAGCAATAGACAAAGGAAATCCAAATATTGAGGAGTAGTACTTTTAACCATTCGTAAAAGCACGGGAAGCAGAGTTGTTTATTTACTATTAGTACTGATTGGTGCTAAGCATAACTAAAGTGCAGGCTTCAATAGTTGTTATACCTTTTTCTTTTGCAAGCGCCGCCAGTTCAACGTTTTCGGCTCCTGGATTAAAGATGATGCGGTTTGGTAGAAGAGAAAAAATGTAATCGTAGTATTCCTGCTGGTGAAGTGGATTCAGATAAAGGGTTACGGTATCAATATTATCAAAAGGCTTTTTATCTTTTTCAATGGCTACATCTGCTACCTGTGTAAGCTTTCTACCGACGGCCACTACGGGATGTCCGTGACTGCGTAATCGCTGTACAGCGAGGTAGCTATATCTTGAAGGATTGTCTGAAGCACCGAGAACCAGCGTTTTCTTTTCGTTCATGTTGTAAAACTATGGAGTTTTATTTTTCGTTGTTAGCTTTTATCGGATAGGTTGTGTAGAAAAAATAAATAGCCGTTTAAAATTTATTGATGATTGACTTATATCTAGGCCTATTTAAAGAACTTCATCATTGTTCCAACAAACCAACTTTCCTCGGCCTTTATCATCATATCTAATGTTTTATCGGCTTGGCGACCTAGTTTTTTTATGCCGCTTACAGTGTCCACAAATGTTTTTACATGCTTATCTCTTTTATCGCCTTCTACTTTTTCCAGTTTATCTAATAACTGAAGCATGGGTTCCAGCTCCCGTTTCTTTCTTTCTTTTACTATCAGTTTCACCACTTTCCAAATATCTTTTTCGGCAGTGAAATATTCTTTTCTTTCGCCGGACAGTAATACCCTTTCTACAAGCCCCCAGTTAATAAGCTCCCGGATATTCATATTGGTATTGCCTCGGCTTATATTTAACTGCTCCATTATATCATCCTGAGTTAGCGGGTCGGCGCTGATAAGCAGCAGAGCATGAATTTGTGCCATAGTCCGGTTAATACCCCAGTGGGTGCCAAAGGCTCCCCAGCTGCTGATGAACTGTTGTCTTGCTTCTAGCAATTTCATGATATAAAATTACAAGACTGTTTTTGAAATTTCAAAAATTACTGAAAATAAATTTGCCTATGCGTGGGTGATTGCCAATAAGTTGAATCGGGCAATTTTTGTTGGTGTACAGGGAAGTCTATAGGCTTGCAGGCGAATAAAAAAAGCAGGTGATTATCGGGAAGCGAATCTGTTTTTCCTTTTTTTTCTGCTATTTAGCCGATGTACAATTCTTACTATCGAGTTTACTATTGCCAAAAAAATGGAAAGGCCAGCAACTATAAAGAGTAGTTCCGAAAAATTACCTTCCAGAAACTTTACCATTCCATTAAACAGAATAGAGCAACAAGCTGTTACTATAAATAAGCCAGACCAGGAGAATTCGTTTTCTTTATCTCTATCTTCCATTGGGTTGATTTTATATTGTAATATAACAGCAAAAGCTACACTGTATTTTAACTGTCAGTTTTATTTTTCTTCTTTAAGGCTATCCACTTATTTTATTTAAGTGATAAATAATATCCGCAACAAACTTGCCAGACTGTTGACTGCAAACAAAAAAACTACCCATTTGGGTAGCTTTTCATAATTATTCCGAAGTATAAATACTTTTTTACAATAACATCGTTATTGGGTTTTCTAAATACTTTTTGAATGTTTGCAGGAAGGCTGCAGCAGTAGCTCCATCCACACTGCGATGATCACAACTCAGAGTTATCTTCATAACATTACTAACACCAAAGCTGTCACCTTTTTTTACCACCACTTCTTTTATTCTTCCCACTGCCATAATGCAGCTATCAGGAGGATTAATGATAGCAGTAAATTCATCAATATCCATCATGCCGAGATTGGAAATAGTAAATGTGTTGCCGCTAAATTCATTCGGCTGTAATTTTTTATTCTTTGCTTTACCCGCTAGTTCTTTGCTTTCTGCCGCAATCTGTGGCAATGTTTTTTGGTCAGCAAAACGAACCACCGGAACAATCAATCCATCTTCGATGGCTACCGCAATACCAATATGCACATGGCTATAACGTCTAATTTTGTCTCCCATCCACGAAGCATTTACCGCAGGGTGTTGACAAAGTGCTAAAGCAGCAGCTTTCACCGTTAAATCATTAAAGCTGATTTTCGCCGGGCTTACTTCATTCAGTTGTACTCTAGCAGTCATAGCATTATCCATGTTTATTTCCATGGTAAGATAGAAATGCGGGGCACTGAATTTACTTTCACTTAAACGTTTTGCAATAACATTACGAATTTGTGAATTTGGGATATCAGTAAATCCTTCTTGTCCAGCAGGAAATGATGGTATAGGCGCAGCTGCAGTTTTCGCTGCAGGTTGTAGATTGCTTACTGCTGACTGTTGTTTATAATTATCTATATCTGCTTTAATAATTCTTCCACCATCACCTGAGCCACTGATGGCTTTTATATCTATTCCCTTTTCTGTAGCCAATTTTTTTGCTAATGGCGATGCCTTTACTCTGCCATCATTCGAAGAAGAGGCAGCAACTGTTTGAACTGATTCTTTCACAGACTCAACAGAAACTGTAGAACTTTCAGTTGCTGATTGCAGACTGCCAGCTGTCGACTGTGAACTTACTCCGCCTTTTGCAGCAGCAACAATTGCATCAACATCTACTTTACCTTTTTCACCAATAATGCAAAGCAACCCGTTCACCGTAATTTTTTCACCTTTCTGCGCACCTATATGTAACAATATTCCGTTTTTATAACTCTCCAATTCCATGGTGGCTTTGTCAGTTTCAATTTCTGCAAGCACTTCACCTTTCTTTACTGCATCGCCAACATTTTTATGCCAAGCTGCTATCACACCTTCTTCCATGGTGTCGCTGAGTCTTGGCATCAGCACCACTTCTCCCATTTTAGAAATATCGAGAGTAAAGGTTGCCGGTTGCTGGTTACCAGTTGCCGGTTGTTCTACCGGGGCTGTTTCTTGTTTCTTGTCACTTGTACCTTGAGCCTTATCGGTTCCGCCTTTTATTAATGATGAAATATCCTCTCCTGCTTTACCAACAATGGCAAGCAAATCATCTACCTGGATCTTTACACCTTTATCACCACCCGTATGCAAAAGAATGCCATCTTTATAGCTCTCCAGTTCCATAGTAGCTTTATCAGTTTCTATCTCTGCAAGAAGGTCACCTTTTTTTACTGTATCTCCAACTTTTTTATGCCATGCAGCTATTACACCTTCTGTCATGGTGTCGCTGAGCCGGGGCATTAATATCACTTCGGCCATTGCCTTTTAATTTTGGTCGAAATTAAGGTAAAATGATGAACGGTCAAAGGTGAATAGGGCATTCCCAAACTAATAATCAAGCTCCAGTTTCAGGCGGTCTTTCAATTCTTTTACCAACGGGAACTCCTCCACCATCTTTTGAAACTGTTCTTTTGAATTGAGCGGAATTTCAATTACCGGACGGTCTTCAGCTTTTTCTTCAATCAATACATTGAATTGTAACATCCGGTTTTGAAGCTGCTCTTGTAAAAAAGCAAATAGCTTATTTCTTTCCTGCTCAATAAATTTTTGTTCAATATTATTAGACGCTACTGCTTCAAAAGAGTTTTCATCTTTTATTCGCAAAGCTGCCATTTGAAAAGGCTGGGCGGCAGGATTTTTAGCTTCTTTTAGTTTTAGTATATATTCAGCCCATGTTTTTTTTAGTTCTTCCAGTTCTAATGGACGATTGATATTGTCATTTCCTTTGTTACTATTTCCCTGGTATTGTTTACGGATTTTGTCGAGAGCAGAGATTTTGGTTGTTTCGGGTTTTTTGCTTGCCTGACCGGTAGATAGGTTTTGATTTGGTGGCTCGTTGTACACTGCATTTTCTTCTGCAAACGATATTTTTTCCAACGCAGGTGTTTCAATAATCAGTTTAGCTTCCTCAGATTTTCGTGGAGTTGTAGCTGACCGCTCACTGCCAACTGTCTCCCTAACTCCAAACGGTGTAATATTCCGAAAAGCTATTGATTTTGCTGCGTCAACTACTTTTTTTTTACCAATAGCATTTCCTTCTGTCGATAGTTGGATGGCTTGTTGCAAATAACAGAGTTTGATAAGTGCTAATTCAACATGCAGCCGTTTATTTCTTGCTGCTTTGTAAGTTATTTCAGCATCACTTAAAATATTTAATGCACTGATAAGAAGAGCAGGGGAAACACCTTGGGCTGTTGAAATATATTTTTCTTTAAAACTTTCCACTACATCCAGCAGCACTGCAGCTTTCTCGTCTTTACACACCAGCAGGTTTCGGATAAATTCTGCAAAACCATTTACTACTAAATCGCCTTCAAATCCTTTACGGTTTATATCATCGTATTGCAACATGGCACCGGCCAAATCCTGTTGTTGCATACATTCTAATAATTTGAAATAACAATCAGCATCAAGAATATTAAGATGTTCTAATGTGGTGGCATAATTCAGTTCGCCATTGGTAAAACTTACAATTTTGTCCAGAATACTTAGTGCATCCCGCATACAGCCTTCACTTTTCTGCGCTATCACTTGTAGCGATGCTTTGTCGGATTTTATTTCTTCTTTCTTACAAATTTCTTCGAGGTGATGAACTGTATCGTTGGTTGTGATGCGTTTGAAATCAAAAATCTGGCAACGGCTGAGAATAGTAGGAAGAATTTTATGTTTTTCTGTGGTGGCTAAAATGAAAATAGCATAAGGCGGTGGCTCTTCCAGTGTTTTTAAAAATGCATTGAAGGCAGAGGAACTTAACATGTGTACCTCATCTATTACATACACTTTGTACCGTCCAGTTTGCGGAACGAAGCGAACCTGCGTTACTAATTCTCTTATATCATCTACGGAATTATTTGAAGCACCATCGAGTTCAAAATAATTCATGGAAGCTCCGTCATTGAAAGAAGTGCAGCTCTGGCATTTGTCGCAGGCTTCACCGTCTTTTGTTTGATTCTCGCAGTTAATTGTTTTGGCTAAAATTCTTGCACAGGTTGTTTTACCTACACCTCTAGGTCCGCAAAATAAAAAGGCATGAGCCAATTGCTGATGTTTAATAGCATTGCGAAGCGTAGTAGTAATATGCGATTGCCCTACGACTGTGTCGAAAGTTTGTGGCCTGTATTTCCGTGCCGAAACAATAAATTTTTCCATACTGCCTGCAATTTAAGCAACCCCAAACTTGTATAGCTAAAAGACATTTCAATGTTGATAAATCATAGCCCCCCTTTTCAGCAGGATGCTGCGCTCGGGGATGGGGGTTAATGTAAAACCGGATGCGGTTTGTATTCCTTTGTTCTATCGAATAAATACCGGTAAGTGGTCAGCGTTCTGGTACGAAATGTGTCGGCAATATTTTCCACCACATTCATCATTTTTGGGTTGAATTCACCAATCCATTGCATTTCATATTCATCGTATTTTTTAAGTGGTTGAATCACCATTTTAATTTCATTGATGATGTATGCATCCACTCCCATACCCTGAAATTCTGGCACCACACCAAATACCAAACCTGTAAACCGCCTGTTTTTCCGTGTTTTTTTAATCCAGAGAAATTTTAGTTTGTGCCACAGGTCAAACTTGCCTTTCAGGTGTTTAAACCACTGGTTGAGGTCGGGGAGGTTTACGAAAATGGCAATTGGGTCATTATTATGATATGCGAATAAGATGAGTTCTTCCTCCATCACCGGTTTCATTTTTTTGAACATCATCAGCACCTGGTCTTTTTTCAATTCTTTTAAGCCGCCATGCCCTGCCCATGCTTTATTGTAAACGATAACAAAATCGTTTGCAAATTTCTCCAGGTTGTTTTTATTAATGATGCTGGAGCTATAGGCCGGGTTTTGTGTTAGCTGCGCATGCCGGTCTAATATTTTCTGGCTCATTTCTTTGGTGGGGTCAAGACCAAAACAAACCTGATTGTAATAATTTTTGAAACCATAATTTTCGAACAAACTCTGGTAATAAGGATTATTATAATTTAAACAATAGGGTGGTGGTTGAAAGCCTTCTACCAATAAACCCCACCATCTGTCCCTTTCGCCAAAGTTGATAGGGCCATCCATTGCCTCCATACCTTTTTGCATCAACCAATGTTTGGCTACATCAAAAAGCATATCGGCAGCGGTTTGATCATTGATGCAATCAAAAAAACCAATACCACCAACAGGTACATCATCCCCTTTGTTCTTATATTTTTTATTAGTAAAGGCAGCAATGCGGCCAATCATCTTTCCACTGTCGTCTTTTAATATCCATCTTACAGCTTCGCCAAACCGGAAGGCTTTATTTTTTTTTGGGTCAAACACTTCATGTACATCTTTCTCCAATGGATAGATATAGTTGGGGTTGTCCTTGTGAATAAGGTTATTTACCCGGATAAAATCTTTGGCCTGTTGTATCGTGTTGACTTCTAAGAGTTGCATAATTATATAGATGAAGCAAATATAAGAAAGGTCGTTAACCTGCTAAAGCTGGTTTTTTATTAGTACCCTAACGGCTTATTATGGTTCAGATGTAAAAGTTGGCAAAAATTATTAACGTTTTATAAAAACAATAATAAACAAGTAAAGCGTTTTGTTCATATGAAAAAAACCGCCACCACCCTCGCTTTAATCATAACCTGTTTCAATTTATTTTCACAGAATGCTAATTCTTATACCGCTTTTATACAGCAGGACACTGGCATTCAATGGGCTGCCGAATGTGATAAAGTAATTAACCTGACACCCAAAGTGCAAGCCTATAGTTTAAAGAAATGGTATCTCGATAGAATTAACAAAGGGACTGTTGTGGCGTATAAAATGAATGATGAAAGAGATGCGATTTCATCTTACCCATTATCAATGCCGGCACTTGCAACACAGGACTGGCTAAAAGGATTAAACATTGAAATACCTCCTTACAAAAATCCAAAGGAGTGGTATTTCTATGATAAAAATATTCCGAAAGAAAATTATGAACGTTACAAATACCGAGTAGGCGGGGACAAATTTTCTACTGACACATGTTGTGGTTGTGATGATGCAGATGCTTTCCGCACAAAACAAATTTTAAACTACAAGAATGGAAAATTTAGTATCTACAATGTTTTTATTTCACCGCTCTGTGCAAGGCAACTTACCTTCGATGTGACTTCGGCGGGCAATTCAGGCACTATTCCCATTGGATGGTTTCCCTTGTGCAATGTAGCTTACAATGACAAGGCGGATAGAAAATTTCCGGGGTTAAGTAAAGAGGTGGTATTGCTTAATACTGATGAAGTTGATTATGAGTTCAGCCGGGAATATCCATCCCTTTTCGATTCTGTACTTACTATTCATCACACCGATATTGGAAGTTTAATTTATCAGGATGTATTAAAAGGACGGATCAAAGCAATTGATATTGAAACCAACAAACCGATAACAGCAAATAAATTTTTGACATGGCAAATAACGGCTGACACCATGGCTGTATATGATGTTAATGACCCATCAAAAATTACTGCGTACAGTGTTGTTCAGGCAGAAAGAAGCTCAAATGAATTCAGTCGCCTTCGCATCAAACAGGATATTTATTTCGACTTTAAAAATGAACGGCTTTATTCGGTGATAAGGTCTGTTGTAATTTTGTTGGCAGTAAAAACGTATGATGGAACGATAAGAGGGTATGCTCAGTTTTGTCGGTTGGAGTAACTAGCCTGAAATAGGACTCAAAAACCTGTGTTCTGCCGCCTGTATATCAGTTTTCCCCACTCTATAAAAAGCCTCTTTTTTGAATTGGCAAATTACCTCCACCCCCTTACCTTTGCCGCCTGAAAACAAACCACTCTTCTAAATTCTTTATATGGCAAATGTTGGTAAAGTAAAACAGATTATCGGAGCAGTAATTGACGTACAATTTAACGGCACACTTCCCGAAATTTATAACTCATTAGAACTGAAAAGACCTAATGGCGACATTCTGGTGCTGGAAGTGCAGCAACACCTCGGCGAGGATAGTGTTCGTACCATTGCCATGGACGGTACCGAAGGTCTTGTTCGTGGAATGGAAGTAGTGGATACCGGCATTCCAATCGCTATGCCAGTGGGAGATGCTATTAAAGGTCGTCTTTTTAATGTTACCGGCGACCCTATTGATGGATTGCCTGCCGTATCAAAAGTTGGTGGCCGCCCCATCCATAGTCAGCCCCCTGCCTTTGAAAACCTGAGTACAGCTTCTGAAATACTGTTTACAGGTATCAAAGTAATTGACCTCATTGAACCATATTCTAAAGGTGGTAAAATTGGATTGTTTGGTGGTGCCGGTGTTGGTAAAACTGTATTGATTCAGGAATTGATTAATAATATCGCCAAAGCTTATGCCGGTGTATCTGTATTTGCTGGTGTCGGTGAAAGAACAAGAGAAGGAAATGACCTGATGAGAGAGATGATTGAAGCAGGCATTATGAAATATGGTGAAGCTTTCAAACATAGCATGGAAGAAGGTGGTTGGGATTTAACCAAAGTAGATATGAAAGAACTGGCTGAATCAAAAGCTACTTTCGTATTCGGACAAATGAATGAACCTCCCGGAGCAAGAGCAAGGGTGGCATTGTCTGGTTTAACAATTGCAGAATACTATCGTGATGGTGATGGCGAAGGCAAAGGCCGGGACATCCTGTTTTTCGTTGATAATATCTTCCGTTTTACTCAGGCAGGTTCCGAAGTATCTGCCCTGTTGGGTCGTATGCCTTCAGCGGTGGGTTACCAACCTACACTGGCTACAGAAATGGGTATCATGCAGGAAAGAATTACTTCTACAAAGAATGGTTCCATCACATCGGTGCAGGCGGTTTACGTACCTGCGGATGACTTGACTGACCCGGCTCCCGCAACAACCTTTGCACACTTAGATGCCACTACGGTATTGTCAAGAAAAATTGCTGACTTAGGTATCTATCCTGCAGTGGATCCGTTGGATTCTACTTCAAGAATATTAACACCAAAAATTGTTGGTGATGCGCATTACAATTGTGCTAACAATGTGAAGCTGATGTTGCAGCGGTATAAAGAATTACAAGATATTATCGCTATCCTCGGTTTAGATGAGTTAAGCGATGAAGATAAATTAGTAGTAAGCCGTGCAAGAAAAGTACAACGTTTCTTGTCGCAGCCCTTCCACGTAGCAGAAGCATTTACTGGTTTAAAAGGAGTACTAGTACCAATTGAAGAAACAATCCGTGGTTTCAATATGATTATGGATGGTGAAGTAGATGAATATCCTGAAGCAGCATTTAACCTGGTAGGTAGTATTGATGATGCTATTGAAA
Organism: Chitinophagaceae bacterium; assembly: GCA_031415255.1. Classification (GTDB taxonomy): domain Bacteria; phylum Bacteroidota; class Bacteroidia; order Chitinophagales; family Chitinophagaceae; genus JJ008. Next base: position 16,427 of record JANORJ010000155.1, read on the forward strand.
AAGGTAAGAAGTTGATGGCGGCAGCGCAATAATAATTAGCTAATTAGCAAATGTGCTGATGTGCTGATTCGGAATATCATCGGCACATTATCACATCGGCACATTATCACATTTGGTTTATGAATCTTGAAATTTTAACACCCGAAAAAAAATTATATAGCGGTACTGTCTATGGCGTACAAATGCCAGGTATCAGTGGTTCATTTGAAGTGCTGGAAAAACATGCTCCGTTGGTAAGTGCTTTAAAGGCCGGACGGATAAAAGTGCTGAAGGACAAGCAAAATCATTTTGAGTATTATGATATTCAAGGTGGGTTTGTAGAAGTGCTAAATAATAAAGTGACGTTGCTGGTAGAAGGTGCAACGGCGGTAGAATAAATAGATTGGAAAAACCCCTCATCCGGGATTTTGAAAACAACTTATAGCCCTCCCATTAATCGGGGAGGGCTTTTTATTGCACCAAGTGGCCTTCTACTACAAAAAGTATTTTACCTATGCGCCGCCGTATCTCTGCGTTTGTATTATTTTCTAACAAAAAGCCAATCCTTTTATCCTTCGGGTTATTTATACTTTTATGAAATACCTTTAACCATTGCATCTCACCACGAAGGTTACTGTATGAAGAATTCGCTGATTTACTGTTTTGTGTTTTTTCTGATGACCGGTTGCAAAGCTCAACCACAACCCGGTTGTGAGTACAAAGGCGGTGGCGCCAATTATGTTTCCCGGATTGGCTGCTTAGCAGATTTTAACTACATAAAAGGAAGACCGCTAACGGAAAAATTCGGCCGAGCAGAATCTATTAAAATTGTCTATCACATTGGCGATAAAAAAGTATATTTTACTAATGCAGAACGGTTTCCTTTTCATTATGAATTTTGTACCAAAGTGCTATCCGAAGAAGACGATCTGTCACAGTTCAATAACAAAAACTATAAGGTCGATTTAAACAGAGAATATATTCTTTCCAACCTCAATTACTATTCTCACCTGGATGTCTATGCATTGGAGCTGATGCCTGAAGACGATACAAAAGCAGAAGATATTTATGATTTGTATAAAAAGATAGCTTCCTTAACTTATTTCTCAGATAAAATAAAACTGCTGGTCTCATCACCGGAGATGGAAAAAAAATATGCTGTCATTCCATCCTTACCGATTGTTTTGTCTGATGATATTTACAAAGGCCGTCAATATGTTTCTTTAAATAAAGGCGGAACGTTCGGCTATTTAAGAAAAGTTGATAGTAAAGAATTTGATAAATATAATTTTGATAAACATGATATTGTTATTTTAAATGGCTTGCCCAATCAATTGCCGGTGGTTTCAGGTGTATTGACTGTTCCTTTTCAAACACCACTTTGCCATATCAGTTTATTATGTCAGAACAGAGGTACTCCCAACGCCACTTATCGCAACGCCTGGACAGATAATAATTTATTGAAGCTGGAAAATAAATTAGTTTATTATGAAGTGGGAGCGGACACTTTTTTAATTCGCAGTGCTGGTGAGGCAGAAGCAGAAGCTTATTGGAAGAAAGTAGAAAACCGTAAACCAATTCAATTAGCTGTAGATACAAGTAAACAGCAGTTGATGAATATGCAAGACCTTAGTTTTAAAAATGTATCGTTGGTGGGTGGCAAGGCCGCCAACTTTGCCGAGCTTTCAAAAATAAGGGTAGATAAAAAACCATTGCCAATACCAGAAGGTGCATTCGCCATCCCTTTCTATTATTATTACCAGCATCTTGAAAGTAATAATATTATTGCGTCGCTTGATTCAGTATTGAATAACTCGAACATATTGAATGGTGCAAAAATATTGGACAGCAAACTAAAACTAATAAGGGCTGCTATAAAGGACGCACCGTTAAATAAAGAATTTCTGAATGCTGTAACTAAGCGATTACAATCAAATGGAAATGAGTTTGTCAATTACCGTTTCCGATCTTCTACCAATGCAGAAGATGTAAAAGGATTTAATGGTGCCGGTTTATATGATTCAAAAACCGGAAGCCTTACGGATATTAACAAGACTATTGAAAAAGCCATCAAAGCAGTGTGGGCAAGCCTTTGGGATGAAAGAGCATTTGCAGAGCGACAGTATTTTAAAATTGACCAACATTCAGTAGCTATGGGCATTTTAGTTCACCGGGCCTTTGGTGAAGAGTTGTCAAATGGTGTTGCTGTCACCAAACATCTGTACCGGGAAAATTATCCTGCCTACACTATTAATGTGCAGGTGGGTGAAATAAGTGTGGTAACTCCACCAGACAGTGTAACCTGCGATGAAGCAATCATTGGTTTAGGAGAAGTAACAGGTAGTAAAAATGTGGAAGTTGAATATATTGGCCGCAGTAGCCTGAGCAAGGATAAAGCTGTTTTAACAATCGGGCAAATTGCATTACTGTCCAGGTATCTTACTGCCATCAAAGAACACTTTTTTTATAAAGTGGAAAAAGGAAATGCTAAAGGGGTTACTGATTTCTGGAATTACGGATTGGATGTTGAATTTAAAATTGATGCACACACCGGCAATTTATATATCAAGCAAGCAAGGAGTTTATAGTTCTGTTGATTATTAATTCTTCTGCATTCTTCTTTTCAATTCTTGTTCCGCATAGGTAAATACTTTCTTCATCATGTCTGTTTTTCGTAGTTCATACTTACTGCGAATCTGATCTTCTTCATTGGCTACCATTACGAACATTAAGTCCACTACTCTGGCAGAAATAAAATCACCCAAATTATTTTCTAACGGCTTATTAATAAAAGGAATACTGTTATAAATATTGGTAATGCCACTCCATTCTTTATCGGCTCCTTCTGTTTTAATAGTGCTGTCCACTATCGGCCGAAAGGCCGTCATTAAACCCGGCTTCATAGCTTGTTTAAAATAATCGGTGGCAGCATGTGGTTTATCAGTCACCAGTATTTTAGCCGCATCTTTTATGGACATACTTTTTAGCGCATCAAAAAAAAGGGGCTTTGCAACAGTAACAGCTGATGACATTGCTTTGGTAAATTTTCCTGTTACCTGATTGATGGCTTTATCAAAACCAAGATCCCGAAGTGACTTTTCTATTTTCTCCGCTTCACCCGGAAAGGCAAACCGTACTAGCGGATTACCATTGGGGTCGGCAAAGGCAGTAAAACCCTTTAATAAACCTTGCGATAGCGCATCTTTCAGACCTAATGCCATTTCCAATTCGGAAGGTATGATGCCTAATTTTTTTAAAGTGCTGCATCCTGAAAGTATAAATAAGGCTGGGATTGAAAGTATCAATAAATAACGTTTCATTATTTTTATTTTACAGATGAAACCGGGTATCGTTTCGTTGCACTTAGTTTAATTGCGGATCTATTGGAAAGTTTGCCATCATTTCATAATCGCCACCAAGATGTTTTAATGCATCTTTCCAGATTTGACTAAAATCTTTGTGAAAGACTAATTGACGGTCGGCTTTCACTGTTAGCCATGTTTTCTCTGTCATCTCCGTAGCAAGCTGCCCTCCACTCCAGCCAGAATAGCCTATAAAAAAACGAATTTTATCAGCATCAATAGCAGCAGTTTTTAGCAGATCAACAACAGCATCAAAATCACCACCCCAATACACACCTTTTATTACTTCCTGCCCACCAGGTATTTCATTAGGATACTGATGCAAAAAATGAATGGAGTCTACTTGTACCGGCCCTCCGTAATAAACAGGGATTTTAAAATTTTTTAATTCGGGAATTAATTCATCAAGGGTGTTTTCATATTGCCGGTTCAGCACAAAACCAAAACTGCCTTCTTCTTTATGTTCACATAAAAAAACCACAGTACGCAGAAAGTTGGGGTCTTTTAGAAAGGGGTCTGCTATTAATAATATGCCGGCTGCTGGTTCAATCATACTTCAATTTAGGATATAAAATCTTTTTGCAAAATTTATGTCGAAAATAAATCGGTTCAATAAATTCACCCATTGTTTGTCCGGTTTGCCAAGACGGTCTGATTTTTCTAAAAACCAGTTAAAATAATGGCAAATACAAGCCTCCGGGTGGTGTATGCAGCTTCGGCAACGTATTTTTGTATGCTAATCAGGTTTTTTTATCTTACACGGTCATAATAGCAATCAGTGAAACGAACCTTTACGATAATTACGGTATTAATAAGCCTGTCAATGATAGGTATCATTGCCATCCAGCTATCATGGATTAAGAACATGGTACTGTTGCGCAAGGAACAAATTAAGCACAGTGTACAGGAAAGCACAAAGACTGTGGGGTATGAATTGGCCCAACATAAAGGAAGTGCTACTACGGGAGCAAATAAAAAAGGATTTTTCACTGATGATTACTACCTGGATATGTTTAAGCCACAAACTATCGGTCAGCGATTTGATGTGGAGGAAATCAGGAAAAAATTACAAAAAGCATTTTTAGATAACAATTTAAAAGATATCGAATTTGAATTTGGTATCGGTTCTTTTGATAATAACGGGGATAATATTTTTGAAAAAGTTTCTGCCAATTTTAATACGGCTATAGAAGATACAGCCAACAACTTTTTTTCTAATGTTGGTCTGGAAGCATTGAGTGGTACTGCCGGGGAAAACCTGAGTGTAAAAGAAATACTATTTGTGGTGGTTCCCAATATCAAAGGGCTGGTATTAAAATCTCTTCGTTGGAGAATTATCATGTCAATTGCTTTTACAATAATTATTCTGCTGGCTTTTTATCTTACCGTGCGGACGATGCTGCGGCAAAAGAAGCTGGGTAAAATAAAGAATGATTTTATCAATAACATGACTCATGAATTTAAAACACCCATTGCCACCATTTCACTTTCAGTAGATGCTATGCGGAATTAAAAAGTGATAAATGATAGGGAAAAAATGGGCTACTTCAGTGATATTATAAAAGAAGAAAATCAACGGATGAACCGACAGGTGGAAACAATCCTGAAAGCTTCTCAATTAGAAAAACAGGAAGTTGATCTGAACCTGCAACCGGTACATGTGCATGAAGTGATACAAGATGTAGTTGATAATTTTGTATTACAATTAGACGATAAACAAGGTAAGGTAGAATTGCAATTGAATGCTACAAATGATTTAATTAATGCAGACGAAGTACATTTTTCTAATCTGGTGAATAACCTGGTGGACAATGCTGTAAAATATGCTAAGGATAATGTGCCGCCGGTTATTAAACTGACTACCCAATCCAATGGTAAAAATTTTACGCTGCGAATAGAAGATAATGGTATAGGGATGAACCGGGAAACGGTGAAACGAGTTTTTGAACGCTTTTACCGGGCTCACACCGGTAATGTGCATAATGTAAAAGGCTTTGGTCTTGGATTAAGTTATGTAAAGACCATGGTAGAAGCTCAGCATGGTGATATAAAAGCAGAAAGCACTTTGGGCAAGGGAAGTATTTTCACGGTTGATTTGCCATTGAAGAAAGCTTAGATAATTAAGAATAAAAAATTAGTAATTAATAATTTAATCCGAGCTGAAAGCTTTATTTTTTGTTGAATTCTTTTTCTTCAATGAAAGTCGTAACTATTCTTTTTTTTCCATAAAAGGCTTCCATCTCCATAACTAAGAAAACGAAAATCGTTTTGCAGGGCATAGTCATAAACCTCTTTCCAATCTTTTCCAATTAAAGCGGCCACTAATAATAATAACGTTGATTGCGGCTGATGAAAATTAGTTATCAGTCCTTTTACAATTTTAAATTCATAGCCGGGGGCAATTAGTATTTGCGTTTTTGCTAACAATCTCTCTATGTTGTTTTTATTCATCCATTGCAATAGAGATTCTAAAGCTTCTTTGGGAGAAATAGTATTTTCTGTTGCTTCATAGGCTTCCCATTGAGAAACGGACAACGGAACTCCGATTCCGTTTACATGGTCGGAACAGAGTTCCGGCTTCCGACCAAGCCAATACAAACTTTCAATAGTACGAAGTGAGGTAGTGCCTACGGCTATAATATTATTATCAAGATTCCGGAGAATGTTTTCTATTGTTGTTTTAGCAACATCAATAAACTCTGCATGCATATCATGTTCGTGCATGGTGTCTACCTTTACTGGTTTAAATGTTCCTGCACCCACATGCAGTGTTACAAAATCAGTTGGTATTTTTTTTTCTTTTAACTGTTCAAAAATGTTATCAGTAAAATGTAAGCCAGCAGTTGGCGCAGCTACAGACCCATCAAAATGTGCATACAAGGTCTGGTATCTTTCTGCATCTGATTCCTCCACGGCTCTTTTAATATAGGGTGGGAGAGGAATAGCACCGGCATGATGTAATATTTCTGCAAAACTTAATTCAGCTGGCGACCAGGAGAGTTCAATTATAAAAGAATCGTTTCTTTTTTCAATATAGTTTGCCGTCAGAATTATTTCTTGCGAACCCCGCCATAAGCGGGGCGAAGCAATTTTTTCAATATTGATTTTTTTTTCTAATGCTTGCCCGGTCTTCCATTTTGAAACACCACCAACAAGGCATTGCCATAGTACATTTTCTTTTTGCAGCATGGCGGTAGTTATATCAGCATATTGCTCATGTGGTTCTAAACAAAATATTTCAATAACACCACCTGTTGGCTTTTGAAACAATAATCTTGCTTCTACTACTTTGGTATTGTTGAAAATTAGTAATGAGTTTTCTGGAATATGATGAGTGATATTTTTATAAACGTCTTCTGCTATTTTACTTTCTTTATAAATAAGCAATTTGGAGGCGTCTCTTTCTGCTAATGGATATTTAGCAATTCTCTCTTCGGGAAGAGAATAAGTAAAGTCGTGGATGGATGTGTTTTTGGGATTTGTCATGATACAACTAACTGTTGTATTTGATAAGTTGCAAAAATACTATCGTTTATTCAGCTGTGCAGCTAATTTTAATCCACTCCTCATTTACCGCACAAACTTTTACATTTACTAAATCATGTTGCAACACATAGTTAATCAGCAATGTTTGTTTGTCTACCGAAACCTGCGGTTAGTAATGAATAATAATCATCAAGCTGAGTAATCAATAGCACTTTCATCCCCGGTTATATCCCAAGCTTTTTATTAAAGGCATTCCTGAATATCCAGTTGTTGACATGTGTTGATTATTTGCAAATTAATTTTCAACCACTCAATTGTACCTTGCAATTGTCATTATGCACAGCTTATCCACCGCTATTCACAGACTATACAGTCCTTTTTCGGCCAAAAATAGATAATATTCCCTCAAAGTCCTTTCCACAAAGGGTTTCAGGCCAAAAATTACTGGGGAAAAATTAAATTTTAAAATATTTGATTGTTAAGTGGGGAAAAGTGTTATTTTGTGGTAATTATTTAAACATTGACCCAATTCACTGATAATGATAGGATTTCTCGGAGAATACGAGGCTACTTTGGACGCCAAGGGGCGGTTCCTCCTCCCGGCAGGGTTCAAAAAGCAATTGCCGGAAGGGGAAACGGGTCGCTTTGTTATCAACAGGGGATTTGAAAAATGTTTAGCTCTCTACCCGATGGGAACATGGGAGCCGCTCTTTGCAAAAATTACCGGACTGAATGAGTTTGACCCGAAACAACGGGAGTTCAGAAGAGCTTTTCTGAACGGTGCCACTTTTGTGGAACCCGATACCGCAGGCCGGATACTGTTGCCGCCAAGTTTGAAAATGTATGCTGGGCTGGAAAAAGACATAGTGCTGATGGCAACAGGAGATAAAATAGAAATCTGGGATAGTAATAAGTACAAACAGTTCTTTGATTCAATTTCTTCGGATGCATTAAGTGACCTGGGCAACCAGGTGCTGGGCGGAGGTGGGAAGAATGAATAGTTAAAAATTAATAATTAATAATGAAGCAGTCGTTTCATAGATACACTAATTATTCATTGTTAATTATTAATTACTAATTGTGGAGCAAGAATATCACATACCTGTTCTTCTTGCTGAAACAATTGATAGCCTGAATATTCAACCCGATGGCATTTATGTGGATTGCACTTTTGGTGGCGGCGGACATTCTAAAGCCATTGCAGAAAAATTAGGTGCAAAAGGAAAGTTGGTAGCCTTTGATCAGGATGATGATGCAAGAAAAAATTTGCCAGCTGATGAGCGGATAATTTTTGTTCCGCAAAATTTTCGTCACCTGCAACGGTTTCTTCGCCTGCACAACATTACAGCGGTGGATGGCATAATGGCCGATTTAGGTGTAAGCAGTCATCAGTTTAATGAAGGAGCAAGAGGATTTTCCATTCGCTATAATGCTGATATGGATATGCGGATGGATCAGCGACAGGCTTTGACAGCTTTTGAAGTGGTGAACACTTATACTGAACAACGGTTGCACAAAATCTTTGAACAGTATGGCGAAGTAACCAATTCCAAAACCTTAGCAAAAAAAATCGTTGACGTACGTAAGTCGGCTTCCTTAAAAACGATTGATGGTTTTAAAAATGCAGTCCGTGAAATAGTAAAAGGAAATCCCAACAAGTACTTCGCCCAGGTTTTCCAGGCTTTACGTATTGAAGTGAATGATGAATTAGGTGCATTGAAAGAATTGCTGCAACAAATCCCATCCTTATTAAAGCCCGGAGGCAGAGTGGCCATCATTACGTTTCATTCTCTAGAAGACAGATTGGTAAAGAATTTTTTTCGCCGTGGTTCATTTGATGAGCCGGATGAGAACCCATTTATCAATACCGAACCGGTGAGTGAGCTGAAAGTGATAACAAAAAAACCAATTGTGCCGACGGAAATTGAGATGAAGCAAAACCCAAGAAGCAGAAGTGCAAAATTGAGAGTGGTAGAAAAGTTTTGAGTTTAGAGTTGTGTTTGCTAAAAGCAAAATAACAGGACAGTATATATAAATAAAGGTGTAAAGATTTTTGGAAAATCTATATCCTTTGAAATCAACCCTCCTTGAGAAGAGGAAGTGAAAAACCAAAACCAACGAGCTAACAACTCATTTTATGCAGGAACAAGAAAATCTAAAAGAACGGGACTTGAAACAAAATTCCGCCCAGGCGGGATGGAAACGGTGGCTGAATTATCAGTCTATCGTAAAACAGGTGCCGTTCTTTTTGTTCCTCGCAGCATTGGCAGTGGTTTACATTTTTAATGGACACTATGCTGATAAGACCATTAGAAAAATTAACCGCACTGCAAAAGAAGTAAAAGAACTGAAGTACGAATACATAGCGGTGAAAAGTAAAGTGATGTACCAGAGTAAACAAAGTGAATTGGTAAAAGTGGTAGTGCCATTGGGATTAAAGGAACTGACAGAATCGCCGGTAGTATTAAAAGATATTACCCCTGTCCCCTAAAAGGAGACTTAGGTCAAAAAGTTCTTTTACAATAAACTACTCTTTAGGAAAATGAGTAGTTACCCCAGAGGGGTAAAATGTTGGTAGCTCCGGGTGAAACCCGGAGACATGAAAGTGAAAGAGTTTTTCAGAACCCCGGAGGGGTTCAACAAAAAGATGAATAGCGGACGGGACGATGAAGAGTGCGACGCAACGAAGATGAACAGCGAACAGAAAGATGGTTAAAAAATCCTTTCTAAAGAATTAAAGAAAGGTGGACGAATACAACTAATAACAACTAAATCAACCAACGGGCTAAACCCGGCGGTTAACAACGTACATTGGACGTTAAACGGGACATATTATGGAGGGTTTACCTCAGCTTTATCGGTATAGTACTGATAAGTGTACTTGTCCTCGGCCGAGCCTTCTACATTCAACGCTTCCAGGGTAATCACTGGCGCAGCATGAGTGATAGCCTTCACCAGAAATTTATTTCTCTTGACGCAGAAAGAGGAACTATCTACAGCGAAGACGGACAGATGCTCAGCACTTCCATTCCCACTTTTGATATCTACATTGATTTTAATGCCGATGGTTTAAGAGAGAAAAAAGGAAAACGCTTTATAGAAAATGTTGACTCTTTCGCTGTTTCCTTGGCTAATCATTTTAAAGACAAAACTTCAGTTCAGTATAAGAAAGAGTTGCAGTTGGCTTTTAAGGATAATGAAAGATACTATCCGTTGAAAAAGAAACTGGGCTTTGAAGACTATAAAGTTTTCCGTGAATTTCCATTGGTTAGATTGGGTCGTAATAAAAGTGGTGTGATAGTGGAAGTGAACAGCAAAAGAGAAACGCCGTTTGGATTGTTGGCTAACAGAACGATTGGTTTGTCAAGAGAATTTAAAGATGCTAATAAAAAAGCGAAGAAACAGAATGTTGGATTAGAAAGAAGTTATGATACCATATTGAGCGGTCACGATGGACTAAAATTAGTTCGCTATATCGCTGGTGGCACTGCTGTGCCGGTAGAAGGTTCGCAGACTGACCCTGTAAATGGCAAAGATGTTTTCACTACGATTGATGTAAACATACAAGACATTACAGAAACGGCATTGATGCGGATGATGTTGCAATGCGAAGGCCCTTATGGTACTGCTATAGTAATGGAAACAAGTACCGGTAAAATAAAAGCGATGGCGAATCTTGGCCGCCGCAGCGATGGCACTTATTGGGAAGATGATAATTATGCGTTGAGAGTAACAGAGCCGGGTTCAACTATTAAGTTAGCTACACTTTTGTCTGTATTAGATAAAGGAAGCAGCTCTATTACAGATATGGTGCAGGTAGGCGGTGCAGGAAGGTTGGAAGTGGCACCGGGTAAAGTGGTGGTTGATGCAGAACGACATAGTGCATCATCACTTTCTGTAATGGATTGTTTTGCGCATAGTTCAAATGTAGGTATGAGCAAACTGGCCTATAAAGCTTTTGGAAATAACCCTTCGGAAATCAAGCAATACTTTCACAAGTTTCATTTGGATGAAAAATCTCCGGTGGATTTAATGAATGTTCCAAAACCAACGATGGCCCCCTTGTCTACTGAAAAAGGCGAAGCTGGTTTGGGCAATATGTTATGGATGAGTTTCGGCTATGCCATACAGGTTAGCCCTTTACATACTTTGACACTATACAATGCGGTAGCTAATAATGGAAAGATGATGAAGCCTTATCTGGTTAATAGTATCCAAAGCAATGGTGTACTTACCAAACAGTTTGCTCCAACAGTAATGGATGAAAATATTTGTAAGCCCACTGTTATTAAAGATGCGCAAGCTGCTATGAGGGCAGTAGTAACAGAAGGTACAGGAAGAAGAGCTTTAGCAGGAATACCGTTTGCGGTAGCAGGAAAAACAGGAACAGCACATGTATCAGACGGTGCCATCAAATATTCTCACGGAGTTTATCAGGCAACATTTGTTGGATACTTTCCGGCAGAGAAACCTCAATACACTTGTATAGTTGTAGTCCGCACTAAGCCACATGCAGCTTCACACTATGGTGGCACAGTAGCGGCACCGGTGTTTAAAGAAATTGCTACCAAGTTATACTCGATGTATGTAGAGAAGAAGAACCCATCACAGTATGCAACGGCAAAAGACAGCTCTGGGTTTTTCTATGCCGGTAATGCAAAAGACATTAAGAATGTTTTCAAAACAATGAATATGAAATACAGAGATTCAGTTGCACAAAATAACTGGGCTACTGTATATGCTAGTAATTACCCGAAGGGCTCTGTGAGCCAACCGGTGATAAAAGCAACTACTGTTCGCCAGCAGATAATGCCGAATGTAAGAGGAATGGGATTGAAAGATGCGATTTACTTATTAGAGAATATGGGATTGAAAGTAGCGATAAGAGGAAGAGGAAAGATTGCGATGCAATCAGTGGCGCCGGGAACAGCATTGGCAAAGGGGATAACTGTAATACTGGAATTGAGCTAAAGCAAACGATGTGCTGTTAAGCGATATACTATATAAGGTTAATATCAGGTCGGTTGCCGGGAGTACAGGTGTTGAAGTGAATGATATACAAATTGATTCGAGAAAAAGTAAACCGGGAAGTGTATTTGTAGCAGTAAAAGGAATAGCGGCAGACGGTCACCAGTTCATTGAAAAAGCGATTGAAAATGGCGCAACAGTAATTGTGTATGAAAACTCACAACTCGTCCTGAGCGATAGTCGAAGGGTTCACAACTCTCAACTGACCTATGTGCAAGTAGAAAATAGTGCAGCGGCTGCAGCGTACATGGCGAATAATTTTTTCGGAAAACCATCTGAGAAAATAAAACTGGTGGGAGTAACAGGAACAAATGGAAAGACAACTATTGCAACATTATTATACAAGCTCTTTACAAGATTGGGATATAAATGTGGATTGCTAAGCACTGTTGAAAATCAGATTGGAGACAAAGTAGTGCCTGCAACGCATACCACACCGGATGCTATTAGTCTTAACCTGTTGTTAAGCCAAATGGTTAATGAAGGATGTACACATGTGTTTATGGAAACAAGTTCACATGCCATTCATCAGCATCGGGTAACTGGTTTGCAATATGCAGGCGGGCTTTTCAGCAACATCACACATGACCACCTGGATTATCACAAAACGTTTGATGAATACATCCGGGTGAAGAAAGCCTTCTTTGATTCGTTGCCTTCATCAGCATTTGCCATCAGCAATGCAGATGATAAAAGAGGAACGGTGATGCTGCAGAATACGAATGCCAAAAAGTATTACTACAGTTTGAAAACGGTGGCAGAGTTCAAAGGAAAGATTTTGGAAAACAGCTTGGGTGGTTTGATCATGACAGTGAATGATGTGGAAGTGCATTTCAGAATGATTGGAGAATTCAATGCGTACAACCTACTGGCCGTATATGGAGCAGCAGTTTGTTTGGGAGAAGATAAACAAGAAGTGTTGACAGCATTGAGTGTGTTGACTGGAGCTGAAGGAAGATTTGATTATATGGTGTCGGCAAAAGAAAAGGTGATTGCGATTGTGGATTATGCTCACACACCAGATGCTTTGTTGAATGTGCTGGCAACGATTAAAAAACTGAAGAAAGGATTTGAACAAGTAATAACAGTAGTTGGCTGCGGTGGTGATAGGGATAAAACAAAAAGACCGGTAATGGCAGAAGCGGCATGTGAGTATAGCGACAAAGCAATATTTACCAGTGATAATCCAAGAAGTGAAGACCCGGCACAGATTATAAAAGATATGGAAGAAGGATTAAGTGCAGCAGCAAGAAGAAAATATATTTCAATCGTTGACAGGAAAGAAGCAATAAAGACGGCGATAAGTTTGGCAAAGCCGGAAGATATAATACTGATAGCAGGAAAAGGACATGAAAAATACCAAGAAATAAAAGGAGTGAAGAATCACTTTGATGATAAGGAATTAGTGAAAGAATTTTTTGAACTGTTAGATAAATAATAAAATAACCAACAACCAGGAATGCTGTATCATTTATTTGATTGGCTTAATAGTGAAGGAATAAAATTCCCGGGGAGTCGTCTCTTTGAATTTATCACTTTCCGGTTGTTGCTGGCGGTGTTGTTGTCGTTGTTTATCACAACATTTTATGGGAAAAAATTAATTAAGTTCTTACAAAAAAAGCAGATAGGAGAAAGTATCAGAAACGAAGGGTTACCGGGGGAAGAAAAGAAAGTTGGCACACCTACGATGGGCGGTATCATTATTATTCTGGCCATCATCATTCCAACATTGCTGCTGGCTGACTTAACCAAGATATATGTGCAGTTGATGCTGATTGCAACAGTATGGTTAGGCATCATTGGATTTATAGATGACTATTTAAAGCTGAGAGGAAAAAGATTGGCACAGGGAAAAGGAGAGAATTATACAAAGGGAAGTAAGGATGGATTAGCAGGATGGTTCAAAATTTTGGGACAGGTTGGGTTAGGAATCACAGTTGGGGCCACACTTTATTTCAATAGTGAAGTAAAAATTTGGAGAGAGTATATTGGAGATGTGCCTCCTGCAGATAAAAGTATTGTGCTCATTGAAAAACAGGTCAATAACAGTACAAAATATTTTGTGGAAGCAAGTACACCGACGGTAACAACTATTCCTTTTGTAAAAAATCATGAATTTAATTACCAAAAATTGTTACCGGCTTCGTGGAGAGATTATACATGGGTTCTTTACATATTGGTTGTGATTTTTATTATCACTGCTGTATCAAACGGTTCCAACCTCACGGATGGACTGGATGGATTGGCAACAGGAACATCAGCAATAATTGGAGTGTTGCTCGGCATTTTCGCTTATGCAAGTGGTAACCTGGTGTTTGCTGATTACCTCAACATCATGTACATACCTGATTTGGGAGAGCTATCCATTTTTATTGCAGCTATGATTGGGGCTTGTATCGGGTTTTTATGGTACAACTCTTACCCGGCGCAGATTTTTATGGGTGATACGGGAAGTTTGACATTGGGAGGAATCATTGCATCGCTGGCAATTATTGTTCATAAAGAATTGTTGTTGCCGATTTTCTGTGGTGTGTTTTTCGTGGAAACGCTAAGTGTGATGATACAGGTAGGTTATTTTAAATACACGAAAAGAAGATTTGGAGTGGGAAGAAGAGCTTTTTTAAAAGCACCGCTGCACCATCATTACCAAGTAAAAGGATTTCATGAAGTAAAGATTGTAAACAGATTTTGGATAGTGACAGTGTTGCTGGTGGTGTTGAGTATCGTTACGCTGAAGATGAGATAAGACTAATTGCTTTTGAGAAATATAATTATTGAAAAACCCAACGTATCTGTAACCTGAAGAAAACTATTGATCTGATATTATCGAATTGATGTGCAGTTGTATCTGAAAGTCCAATACTTATGAAGAGCCGTGTTCCGTACACGGACAATTGACCATGGAAAAAAGGTTTGTCATATTGGGAGGAGGTGAAAGTGGTGTGGGTGCCGCACTGCTAGCGAAGCAACAGGGATATGATGTATTTCTTTCGGATGGAAGTTCTTTGAAAAATGAGTATCGTAACGAGTTGAAAGTTGCCAGGATTGATTATGAAGAAGGGCAGCATACGGAATCAAAAATTCTGAATGCTGATGAAGTGATGAAAAGCCCCGGCATACCAGAGAAAGCGGAGATAGTGAAAAAGATAAGAGCAAAAGGAATTGATATCATCAGTGAAGTAGAATTGGCTTACCGGTTTAAAGGCAACAGTAAAATTGTCGCCATCACCGGTAGTAATGGAAAAACAACAACTACCGCTTTGACCTATCATATCTGCAAAACAGCTGGTCTTGATTGTGCAATGGTTGGCAATATTGGCGATTCATTTGCCAAGCAGGTTGCTAATGACCCCAAGCCATTATATATAGTTGAGATAAGCAGTTTTCAGTTAGATGATATAAAAACTTTCAGACCCGACATTGCTGTGCTGGTAAATATTACAGAAGATCACTTAGACCGTTACGACTACAAATTTGAAAATTATATCAACAGTAAATTTCGTATCGTAATGAATCAGCAGTCAGATGACTATTTCATCTACTGCGCCGACGATGAAGTAACCATGAAATATCTAAACCAATTCAATATTCAATCTAACCAACTGCCAATAAGTATGAAAAGAGAACTACCAAACGGAGCATTTATAAAAGACGGGGATATGTACGTAAGAACAGGACAGGATTTTACAAACATGAGTGTATTTGATTTTGCCTTAAAAGGAAAGCACAATCAATACAATACAATGGCAGCCTGTGTAGCAGCTACTACATTAGATATCCGGAAAGATAAAATCAGGGAAGCCGTACAGGATTTTCAGGGATTGGAGCATCGCATGGAGCATGTTGCCACAATCCGTGGTGTGGAGTTTATTAATGACAGCAAAGCTACCAATGTAAACTCTACCTGGTATGCATTGGAAAGTATGACAAAGCCAACGGTTTTAATATTAGGCGGTGTAGATAAAGGAAATGATTATTCACTGATTGCTGAATTAGTGAAAGAAAAAGTAAAAGCAATTATTTGCCTTGGAACGGAGAACAGGAAAATTCATGAGGCTTTTGGTAATTCAATGAGCACTATTGTCAATACATCAACAGCAGCAGAAGCGGTACATGCAGCTTTTCATTTTGCTGGTAAAGGTGATGTGGTGTTATTGAGCCCCGCCTGTGCCAGTTTTGATTTATTTAAAAACTATGAAGACCGTGGCAATCAGTTTAAACAAGTTGTGAAAGATTTATAATTAATGGAGGCAACAAAAGAAATACGATTTAATGAGCTGAAGAATACCTTCAACACCAATAACCTGCTTAGCAAAACAAAAGGAGATAAGGTTATTTGGGCATTGGTAGTATTGCTAACGTTAGTTTCATTACTGGCGGTGTACAGTGCTACTGGTTCATTAGCCTATAAAAATTATAGGGGTAATACAGAAATATACCTGTTCAAGCAGATTGCCTTTATTATGGCGGGCATTATGGTAATTTATTTTGCTCATCTTGTTAATTACACATTCTATTCAAAAGCAGCAAAGATTGCATTCCTTATTTCATTGCCGCTATTGTTTTATACATTATTCTTTGGAGTAAAGATGAATGAAGGGAGCCGCTGGATTCGTTTGCCACTTATTAACATGACCATGCAAACATCCGACTTTGCACGACTGGCTTTGTTCATGTACCTCGCAAGATTAATAAGTAAAAAGCAGGACGTAATTAAGGATTTTAAAAAAGGATATTTGCCAATCATTGCTCCTGTAGCTATTACTTGTGCATTGATTGCACCAGCTAATCTTTCTACAGCATTATTACTCGGCGCCAGTTGTTTGCTGCTTATGTTTATTGGTCGAGTAAGCACCAAGCATATTTTGATGACAATAGGTGTTGCATTAATCCCAATCATATTTCTTATTTCAGCAGCCGTACTTCGGCATGGTAAAGTAAAAAATGAGGATGCTATTGTTGCTACCACCAAATCTTCTTCCACTTTGTTTGGTCGTGTGGATACCTGGATTGGCCGGATGGAAAGTTTTATTTACGGTAGCAAGGATGACATTAATAACGATGCTTATCAGGTAAACCAAGCAAAGATTGCAATTGCAAAAGGTGGTGTGTTTGGTGTGGGACCGGGCAACAGTACAACAAGAGATTATCTGCCGCAAGCATACAATGATTTTATTTATGCTATTATAATTGAAGAATATGGATTAATGGGCGGCGCATTTATCATGTTTATCTATCTAGTGTTTTTATACCGGTGTATCAGGATTTATAAACGATGCCCTTATGCTTTCGGTGCATTCCTCGCCTTGGGATTAAGTTTTACACTGGCCATACAAGCCGTAGCGAATATGGCTGTAACCGTAAATCTTTTTCCTGTAACAGGAGTAACGCTGCCATTAGTAAGCATGGGAGGAACGAGTTTCATCTTTACCTGTTTGGCAATTGGTATAATATTAAGTGTGTCGAGAAATGTAGAGCAACAAGAAGGGACCGTGGCAATAGGAGAAGTAAAATAAGTGGCATGGGTAAAAGAGTGATAATAGCAGGTGGCGGAACAGGCGGACATATTTTTCCGGCAATTGCAATTGCTAATGCGTTAAAAAAAATAGATAGTAGTATAGAAATATTATTTATCGGGGCTAAAGGAAGAATGGAGATGGAGAAAATACCACAGGCAGGTTATAAAATTGAAGGATTAGATATTGCAGGATTCAACAGAAGCTCTTTGATAAAAAATATTGGATTGCCTTTTATGTTGCTGAAAAGTTTTTTGCAGGTGCGAACCATCTTCAAAAAATTTAACCCAGATGCAGCAATCGGAGTTGGTGGTTATTCCAGCTTTCCGGTATTATGGTTTGCACAGGCAAGAGGAATTAAATCCTTCATTCATGAGTCAAACTCTTTTGCTGGCAAATCGAATATGATGCTTGGCAAAAAAGCAACAACGGTTTTTACCGGCACCGATGGAATGGAGAAATTTTTTCCGAAAGAAAAAATTATAGTAACAGGCAACCCAGTTAGAAATTCTATTTCAGATGCAACAATAACTAGAAGCGAAGGAATTAAATTCTTTTCATTGACTGAAGAAAAGAAAACAATTCTGTTTGTTGGAGGAAGCCTCGGAGCAAAATCTATAAATGAAGCAGTGTATACCGGATTAGATAAACTGTTGGAGGCAGGCTTACAGGTTATTTGGCAAACAGGCAAACCCTATGCAGAGAAGGCAAAAGAGAGAACGGAAGGAAAAGCAGGTGTTTGGACAAATGACTTTATTACAAAAATGGAAAATGCGTATGCCGCAGCAGATGTAGTGGTGGCCCGTTCGGGTGCGATGACGGTAGCGGAATTGTGTGCGGCTAAAAAACCTGTTTTGTTTGTGCCTTATCCATTTGCAGCAGAAGACCATCAAACAGTAAATGCTATGCAGCTGATAAATAAAAATGCAGCGTTGATGGTGAAAGATAATGAAGTGATGCAAAAGCTGGTATTTATGGCAAGTGAATTATCGTTTGATACGGCGAAGCAAGAAGAGTTGAAAACAAATATTGCTCTGTTAGGAATAACGGATGCTGACGAAAGAATAGCAGAAGAAATTTTGAAAGTGATTTAAGAAATAATGAACGTACAACCTAATACTGTCCTTATGAATACCCCCTTTCGGGGGATTGACAAGATGAATGAAGTGTATTTTATCGGTATCGGTGGTATCGGTATGAGTGCAATCGCCAGGTTTTTTCATACTGGTGGAGTAAAAGTGAGTGGGTATGATAAAACACCAACTGTACTAACAAAAGAACTGGAAGCAAGCGGCATCGCTGTTCATTACGAAGAGAATGTTGAATTGATTCCGAAAAAAGTTGACCTGGTAGTTTATACACCGGCTGTGCCAACAGAACACAAAGAGTTAGTTTATTATAGGGAGAACGGTTATAAAGTGGTAAAGAGAAGTGATGTATTGCAAATAATAAGTGAAAGTTCTTTTAATATTTGTATTGCAGGAACACATGGCAAAACAACCATCACTACCATGGTGGCGCATTTGCTCCGTGACAGTGGATTTGGATGTAATGCTTTTCTTGGTGGCATTGCCGTGAACTACGGAACAAATTTCTGGAGTAGTGAAAAAAATGTTTGTGTGATAGAAGCCGATGAGTACGATAGAAGTTTTTTGAAACTAAGTCCGGATGTGGCCATCATTACCGCAATGGACGCTGACCACTTGGATATATATGGTACAGCAGCAGCAATGGAACAAGCTTTACCATAGCGGGTAATGTGCCGCCAAAAAATAGTGCTACGGGTGCTGCTTATAATTTTTTACATGCTATAAATTACGATGGTATTATTTACTATCGCATAAAAA
>JANORJ010000156.1:0-6555 GCA_031415255.1 Chitinophagaceae bacterium
GTTTTAAGAACGGTATCTTTTCGTTTATCGAGTTCGGTAAAATATTTTACCTGCTCTATTACATTACCAATTACTACTTCATCCAAATTACCAGTTGCTTCTTTCCGGTAAAGGGCTATAAAGGGAATGGTAGAACCTTCAGTATGTAAATCGTAAATGCTACTAACTTGTTTCAGTGAAATGTTTAATTCTGCGGCAATCTTCTGTGAGTATTTTAGCTCCATAGGTATTTTGTTTGGGGTGGCAAATCTAAGGGGCTAAGAAGAAGAAAAAAATTTTGTTTGTTAGGATAAAAAAGCAGAATAAATAGTACGAAAATTGGCTATGGGATTTTGAACCACATAGAAGCATAGGCAGATAGAAATACACACATAGCTTTCTATGTGAAGGCCTATGTTTCTATCTTCCTATGTGGTTCAAGATTGCTACTTGTCAATCTTAGTTACATTATTACTTCATTGTAAATCTTATCCCCGCAAAGAAACGGATGCCCTGGTTAGGTGCATACACATACGATGGGTCGAAGGTGAGTGCATACGGATTTTCTGTTGTTGCTTTCACCTTTCCATTTGTTTCGTATTGTACTTTTTTATCAAAGGGGTCATGCGAACGGGCAATGATAAATGGAGTGCTTTTTGCCGGTGTCCAGTTCAAAAGATTTTTTATACCCCCAAATAGCTCTACTTTATTATTCAGCATTTTGGTAAACTGTATGTTCTGAATACTCCATACAGGTGAATAGCCGGGACGGGGGTCAGTAGCAGATAATAAAGGTAACCGCATCGAGCCATATACATTACCAGTGTAGTCAATCGTAAACCCGGCAGCAGGAAATGTATATGTAATAGCCCAAATACCACTCCATTTTTCTGTCAATACTGGTTGTTGTTTTATTTTATTGCCCTGTACCCTTTCTACTTTAGCTACATCCTGCAGTGTTGCACCTATCAAACTTTTGAACCGATGACCAATATTTAATTCCAGATTTAATGTGGCGCCTTTTGAAGCTGCATAACCATCCAAATTTTTATAAATTATTTTATTCGGATCAGTATCATAGTCCGCTATTATCTGGTTGCTGAAATAAGAATACCAGGCAGACGCATCAATGTTCAATGAAATATTTTCCCAGCGATAATACTTTGTATAGTTCAGGTTTACATTAAAACTCTGCTCCGGATTTAATGATTCTTTCAACTCAACAGCCCTTGCGCCGGTAAGTGCAGCATGTTCTTCTGTAAACAAACTCACTACCCGAAAACCTGTTCCGGCATTTAAACGAAATACCTGCTTATTCTTCAACGACCATTTCCACGCAATGCGGGGAGTAATAATACTTTTGTGAATAGGATGATAATCATAACGAAGGCCAAGCAACAATAAATGTTTTTCGCTCAGCTTCCATTCATCCTGCAAAAAAAGACCGGGGATAACATAGTTATCCGGTTTGTTGCTGCCTGTTAATGTATCAATCGTTGCCGTAGAGTTATCATCATAAAAGTTATACCGCACAGCAGTACCGGCCAATAAAGTATGTGCAACACCAGCCTGCTTATCCCACACCAACTGACCAAATGCAATTCGTTGCTTACCTATATAGGGCATGGCTCCGTAATAAGAATCCTGATTGTGGCCCGTAGCAGAAAAGGAGAAAAATATTTTTTCTTTTACCGGCAATTGATAATTACCAATCAGCTCCCAGCGATTAGTATTAATGCTTTCACCATAAATACTATCCGACCCACGAAAGTTTTTATTGAACCGCATATCTCCACCCCACCGGTTTTCATAAAAATAACGACCGGCTAATGTAGCAATGCGGTTATTCTTTCTTGCAAAACTTAGTTTATTGAAAACAGAAACCCGGTGCTGCAATGTCACATCGGTGAACTGGTCATTGTTTTTATCTACGGTGTTCTGGTAATTAAAATAATTTACGCCCAATAAGGAAGAGACTTTTTTACCCAAATTGAATTTCGTTCCAATATCCAAATTATGTTCCAGCCAGTTGGTGGTCATAAAATTGGCAGTGAATAACGGCGCTTTCTCCGGAGATTTGGTGATGATGTTAATTAACCCTCCAATAGCTTCAGAGCCATACAAACCGGAAGCAGGGCCTTTTACAATCTCTACCCTTTCTATTAATTGAGTAGGAATGCCAAACAATCCATATACTGATGCAAGACTACTAACGATGGGCATACCATCAATTGTAATCATGGTATAAGGACCTTCCAGACCATTAATATGAATATCGCCGGTATTACAAACACTGCAATTCAATTGGGGACGAACACCATTTACATTTTGCAATGATTCAAAAATACTTGGCGTTGGATTTTTTTTCAGAAACTGTGGAGTATAGACTTCTACAGAAACAGGGCTTTCCGATTTTTTAACGGCTCGCATCGTTCCGCTTACTACCACAGCATCTAATTCTTTCTGCTGAGAGTTTAATAAAATAATGAAATGCTCCTTAGCTCCCGGTGTAAATAATTTTGTTTCAAACCCAACGGCTGTTATCAACAATGAAGTTGAAGAAGGTATTTGTAAAGTAAATTTTCCTTTCGCATCACACAAGACAGAACGGGAAGAATCGGATAAAGAAACTGTAGCTCCTTCAACAGCTTCTCCTGTTTGCCCATTCACCACTTCGCCGTGAATGGTACGCTGAGCAAATGAAGCAACGCCAACAAATAGTAAAGCCAGAATAAGTAATAACTGTTTCATTTTTTAAAGCCTTGTAAATATATTTTTAGCCTTGTCTAAATTTATATTTAGTCAAATGTAACAAATTTTGCAGTCCTGCCAAAAGAAAAAGGCAGCTATTCGGAGCTGCCTTGTAAATTCTTGTTGTAAATAGTTGTTACTTACGGTCTAACCAGTTGAGAAAGGTTTGTTCTACACTTACCTGCCAGCTATTAGTAGCCATCCGTTCCATATTTCCACTTGCCTGAAAACGGTAGCCAATATTTATTTTAAAATTACTGTTGAAGATGAATTGCAATGCCGGGGCAAAATCAATGTAGTGCTTTTTCTGGTCGAGGGTTTGTTGCGCCAATATCTCCGTGTACAGGTTCAGGTTCATTTGTTTGTAATCCGTGTACTCTTTCGGAAATAATAAATATCCGGCAGACAATGAATAATTCATCGCCTGGTAGTTTCGTTCAGGCACATATATCACTTTATCATTTCTTGATTTGTCGAGCACCTGTGTATGACTTACTGTTCCAGATAAGGCCAGCTTGTGCCAGAGTTGCGTGGCAATCAATCCGGTCTCTACTCCACTCTTATCTCCCATCAAGGTTATCTCATCATAATGAAACGGAGCTTTGGTAGTACTGGCATCTGCAAACACCGCCATGCGGAAATGTTTATGTATTTCATCCTTAGATAAAAACCGGTATTTAGCGTAGAGGCTGGCTGATTCATATTTAAAATCAGTGGTATGCATATTGGCAAAAGTGCCCCCCACATGAACCATCAGCTTCTTATTGATACCAAACATTACCTGTGGCATAAACCGATGCGAAGCCCGACCATATCTTTTATCAAAGTCAATAAAATGGTGAGTAAGTTTTACACTTATTGATTTTGCAGGCATATTAGACGCTGGCTCTGAAAACACAAACAATTCCTGCGCCCCTACGTTACTGCTTGCTAATAAAATAAATAGAACGATAAAAAATTTTGGCATTATTCTTATTTGTCAATTAAATATTTTAATGCTTTCTCCAGTTCTTTACCCGTTAAATCCATCGCTAACAATTTGCCTTCCTTATCAATTAAAAAAGAAGTAGGGATGGCAGAAATATCCCATAGCCTGGCTGTATTGGCCTCCCACCCACCCGGTTCATTTACCTGTAGCCAGGTAATTTTATCTTTTGCAATAGCCGTTTTCCATTTTGAAAGATCATCATCAAGAGACACTCCTAATATTTCAAACCCTTTATCTTTATACTTAGGGTAAAGCTTAGTCAATTCTTTATTAGAGCTGCGGCAAGGGCCACACCAGGAAGCCCAAAAATCAAGCAACACTACTTTGCCTTTCAGAGACGAAAGGCGCAATGTATCACCTGCCAAGGATGGCAAGGCAATTTCTGCAGCCGATTGCCCCTGCCGGGGTTGTGCATCGGTAACATTAATTGCAAGTAAGCTAATAAGTAAAGTGAAAACTATTCTATAGTTTATCATAGTGAAAAACTTTAAAAGGCTTCTCCCCAACTTTTCATTGGAAAGAAGCCAGTAGTTATCTAAATAGTAACATGATACACCCTTTCACCGGTGGCAATACCGTCTTTTACACAGCAAGAAGCGGCTTTTCCTGTTTGCATGCAACTCATTTTTGTAGTGGCGCTATATTTCTTATACTGCTTTTCCGTTACAAAATTCTTGTCTACCACAGTAATCGTCTGTTCACCAGTAAGCACCTGACCATCTGCATTCAGAAAATGAAAATTTTCATTCCCAATCTTTATATGCTGGTCTTTTTCAATTTTCACTTCGCTAAAACTGCCCAACAGTTTTAAACTGCCAATAGAGAATCCTGCATCTTCCACTGCATCTTTCAAGGCATCAATATCAGCTTGTGTACCGGTCTTAAATACTATGCTGAAAGAAGAATTCTTAATATCAGCTTTTACTGACTCCACAAAAGAAACCTTTTGCAATGCTTTGTTGATAGCATTGCTACACATGGCGCAGGTAAGACCTGTAGCCTGTAAAGTTGCTTTTGTAAACTGAGCCTGTGATGACACAGTTGAAAGGGCTATTATCAATGGTAATAATAGTTTCTTCATAGCATTATGACTTGACTATTATTTGTCAGATTTTTTGCAACAGTCTTTCCCATCATGGCCGGGCATTGCACAATTACCATCTTTGCAACAATCCATTTTTGCACCATCTTTTTTGCAACAGTCTTTACCATCGTGGCCGGGCATTGCGCATTTACCATCTTTGCAGCAATCCATGTTTGCACCATCCTTTTTGCAACAGTCTTTACCATCATGGCCGGGCATTGCGCATTTACCATCTTTGCAACAATCCATTTTTGCATTATCCTTTTTGCAACAATCTTTACCATCATGACCGGGCATTGAGCATTTACCATCTTTGCAGCAATCCATCATTTTAGCATCATGATCTTTATGCTCCCCATCATGGTGACTGCAAGTTGCTTCATCACTGCAACATGCTGCCTTTGTTTGAGTAGTGCCTCTTTCATACTTGCAACAGCCATGTAGTTTGTTGTATGATTCTGTAGTTGCTTTTGCCCCTGCATTATCATAACCCACCTTTGCTATTTTCGACTGAATTTTAGCAGTATTGGTAGTGCTGCTCTTGTAGCTTACTAT
This sequence comes from Chitinophagaceae bacterium, assembly GCA_031415255.1. GTDB lineage: Bacteria > Bacteroidota > Bacteroidia > Chitinophagales > Chitinophagaceae > JJ008. The sequence goes on from JANORJ010000156.1 coordinate 5,358, forward strand.
AAGGTCTTTCGTTTCCGCATCCCAGGTGGCTGAATTGGCACCTGCATCTTTGGCGGCTTTTTCAATTTTTGATTTACACATACCGCAGTTACCAGATACTTTAAAAGTTTCAGTCTTTGTTTGGGCTGTAGCCATAGTAGCAAAAGCCAGTGATAAGGCGGCAACAGAAAATATTTTCAACGCTTTCATAAATTATTTATTTAAGATTTAAAAAGAAGAATTACTAAAATACAAATAATACTAACTACGCTTAAAAATTACGTAGCATAAAGAAAGTGGCCATACCTGTTAATATAGGTATTGACACCAAACTCAGTTAGTCTCAAATTCGGAAAACGTTATTCTGCAAGTAAGTATCCTGTTCGGATAATAAAGGTGGGGAATGATTGTGAAAATGACGTTGCTTGTAACTATTCTGAAAAGAAGCAACGATAAAATTAGAAGGAGTTGTAACAACTATCTCCAACGAAGGAATTTCGTAAGACTCAACCGTGAATTTATTCTGATCCTGCTGTAGCTTCAGCACTTTTACTTCATTACGGCAGCAACCATCAGATTCATGGGTGTCCATACCACATTTTCCACACACATCCGATGTTGTTTCAAACAAATGAACAGACACCAGCCGCTTCATACAGTAGTGGGAGTTAATAATAATTCCACTGGTTACTGCTAAGTAGCACAGAAATGATATGGAGAAGATTATCTTTTTCATGAACGTTTGTAAAGATAATACGAATATTCGTTTTTTTTACCTGATTTCTATCAACGGCAAGTCTTTGGCTGTCAATTAACAAAACTCCAATACACCCCCAGCCTGAACTGCAGACCCGGCATGGCATAGCCGGGGGTAATAATGTTGTTATTGGTAAATCCGATGCCCTCAAGATTTCTGGCTGTATTAAGGTTTTCAATTCTGAAAAAAGTCTTGAAAGGCCGGATGCGGAAATGAATATAAGCAGCGATGTCAGGCAGTGAATTTCTGATACTAATACTATCCTGATAATAAAACTGCCCTAGCACCGGCGAATAACCATCTGCTTTATAAGTAGCCCGATAGCGAACTTCTGCTCCCATCGCAATATTCAAATTCTTGAAACCCAAGTTCCCTTCATAGGCAAATCTATTGCGGGTGTAAATAACCGGCACATTTACTGGCGCATCGCCGACGGCTTGTTGAAAATAAATTTCCGCATGC
>JANORJ010000157.1:0-7257 GCA_031415255.1 Chitinophagaceae bacterium
CCGCAAGATAGCATTACACTTAGAAAAGATTCTGTGCTAAGCGATGATTTTTATCAGCAGCAGTTTGATATGTTGAAAGAATCTGGAGTTACTAAAGTTGTTCAATCGCTGGAACCCACCCACTGGGGCTATCATTTATTAAAAGCCTGCATTAAGAAATTTCTTGACAGTGCAGAGTATAAACAGTTTACTGCCGTTCCTTATCCGGTGAAGGATATTGCGAAGTTCAACAAAGCATTACAAAAAAGATTATACGAAGGAGGCTTTATGGCTTACGATAGTGTGTCCGCTGATTCAGCACAACTGGCAGAAGCAATTAAAAAATTTCAAAAGAAAAAAGGAATTGCCGTAGATGGCAGGGCAGGAGAAGGTACTGTCAGAATGCTCAATGTAAACGACCGGGAAAAATTTATCCGGGTAGCTATCAGCATGGATAAGTATAAAATGCTGCCGGAAAAAATGCCGTCTAAATATATTTGGGTAAATGCTTCCGCAAATTTTCTCGAACTGATAGATAACGACCAGGTAAAACTTACCTCAAAAGTTATTTGCGGTAAACCCAAAACAAGAACACCAGTTCTTACCAGTAATATCACAGAGCTTATTACTTATCCGCAATGGGTGCCACCACCAAGTATTGTATTAAAAGAAATTTTACCTGCGGTTAAAAAAAATCCCGGCTACCTGGCTCGAAAGGGCTTTAGTCTGGTAGACTCCAAAGGAAATGAAGTGGATCCTTATTCGGTTGATTGGTCAAAGTATAGTAAAGGCATTCCTTACCGGGTGGTGCAGGGCAGCGGCGATGCAAATGCATTGGGCATTATGAAATTTGTATTCAGCAACAAATATTCTGTTTACCTGCATGATACTAACCAGCGATATCTGTTTGCTAATTCAATGCGTTCCCTCAGTCACGGTTGTGTACGGGTGCAGGAGTGGGAAAAGCTGGCAAACTATATTATTCGTAATGACAGCCTGAATGCGGGTGGCAAAGGGTACAATAGAATTGATTCGGTGAAGTCTTGGCTTCAGAAAAAACAAAAAAAGAGTATTGCAGTCCGCAATAAAATGCCCGTTTTTATCCGCTATATTACATGTGAGGGTCGGAATGGCAATATTGTTTTTTACGATGATGTATATGCTGAGGACAAGTTTTTACGGGAGAAATATTTTGCCGCAAAATAATGGAGTTGACAGCAAATTGGCGGGCGGAAACAGGTAAAGTCCGCTTTCCAAGAATTTAACCACTCCAAAGCGATGATTATTAAGCAAATAATTTATTTCAGGATATTGAACTTACCTGTTATTTTTGTCCAGTTTTAAACCAAACTATCTCTTTATGAAGAAGATACTATTTGCATTGTTTGCACTGTACCTGTTAGTACCCGCTGCGCATGCCCAAAAAGGTGAATATAAAAGGCAACCGGCTTTAGGTATCAGTTTCTTCCTGAACGACTTTATTTCTGCCGACAGAATACGGACCACCTCTTTAAGCAATGTGCTTGCAAATAAACAATTTGCCAAGATGAGACAAATGTCTCCGGGTTTGGCTATCAGCTATTTTAAAGGTTTATCAGACCATGTTGACTTTGCTGGTTCTCTAGGTGGTTCATTTGTAAATTATCCTATGCCGGGTAAAGCATTTGCCAGCGATAATTTTTTAATGGATGTAAGTGCAACTATTAACCTTAAAATGACTACAGAGAAATATTGGGTTCAACCTTATATTATTGCTGGTGTTGCTGCTCATAAATATCGTTCTTATTATGGAGCCACTCTGCCATTAGGGTTTGGTATGAAAGTTAATTTCTTTGATGAAGCTCATCTTTTTATAAACTCTACTTATCGTGTTCCTGTAATCACCGAAACGTCTAATTATCATTTTCAGCATAGCATTGGTATAGCCGGTTCAATTGGAAAAAAGAAAGAAGTAGTAAAGGTTATTGAGTTACCTCCTCCACCTCCTGATACTGATGGTGATGGTATTATTGATGTTAATGATAAATGCCCTACGGTAAAAGGATTGGCTAAGTATGATGGATGCCCTATTCCTGATACTGATAAAGATGGTATTAATGACGAAGAAGATAAATGTCCAACTGTTCCGGGATTGGCTCGTTATCAGGGTTGCCCTATTCCTGATACTGATAAAGATGGCATTAATGACGAAGAAGATAAATGCCCAACTGTTTTTGGTGTAGCCCGTTATCAAGGTTGCCCTATCCCAGATACAGATGGTGATGGAGTAAATGATGAAGAAGATAAATGTATCACTATCCCTGGCCCGAAAGAGAATTTTGGTTGCCCAGTTATTACGGAAGAAGTGAAGAAAAAAGTAAATACAGCAGCAAAAAATATCCTCTTTATCACCGGTAGTGCCAAACTGCAAAAGTCATCATACAAAGGTTTGGATGAAGTTGCAAGAATTATGACGGAGAACCCCGGAATGAGCCTCGCCATTGATGGCCATACCGACAATGTTGGTAAAGATGAATACAACCAAACACTCAGCGATAACCGTGCTGCTTCTGTTAAAACCTATCTGGTAAGCAAAGGAATTGATGAGAGCCGCATTTCTGCTACTGGTCATGGTGAAACAACGCCGATCGCAGACAACAAAACTGCTGCGGGCCGCCAGCAAAATCGTCGTTCAGAACTGACATTGAGTTATTACAAGTAACCTGATTGTTTTTATAACGAAAATGTCCCGGCTGATTTAGTCGGGACATTTTTATTTTAAAGCACCCGGAAAATTAGGACTATACATACCGTTTTGTCAACTCCTAATCAACACCTTTTTTTCTTGCCATTTTGGCTCATTATCACTACTTTTGCGCCGCCATTAGGAAATCTATTGTTGGGCAGAATTAAGTTGTGTAAGGGGTTTTCTTCAAGTGGCAGTCTATGAGAGTCTAAATCTACATACAACCGGCAATATGCAACCCATAATCAGGGCAATGCAACACTTTCTCTTATGCCGAATAGAATTCCAAAAGTACAAGAGTGCGACGCAAGGGACGATGAGCAAGGAACAGAACCCTGACCAAATAAATTTAAAAACAAAAAATAAAAACAAACATTCAAATTAAATAGTCATGGCTGATTTAAAATTTCAAAGAAACTTTGGTATTGCCGCTCACATTGATGCCGGTAAAACCACAACTACAGAACGTATCCTTCGTTACACAGGTATGATTCACCGCATTGGTGAAGTGCATGATGGCGCAGCCACTACCGATTGGATGGAGCAGGAAAAAGAAAGAGGTATTACTATTACTTCTGCAGCTGTTAGCTGTCAGTGGAATTTTCCTACAGATAAAGGAAAAGAATTCGCTGATACAAAAAAATATTCATTCAATATTATTGATACTCCCGGCCACGTTGACTTTACTGTAGAAGTAGAACGTTCAATGCGGGTACTGGATGGTTTGATTGCTTTGTTCTCTGCCGTTGATGGTGTAGAACCACAATCTGAAACTGTTTGGCGCCAGGCTAACCGCTATGGTGTTCCACGTATCGGATTTGTAAATAAAATGGACCGTGCCGGTGCCGACTTCCTGATGGTGGTGAAGCAGGTAAAAGAAATGCTTGGTTCAAAAGCTGTTCCACTTCAGTTGCCAATTGGTGCCGAGGATGATTTTATCGGTGTAGTTGACCTTATCAAAATGAAAGGTATAATCTGGCACATGGAAACAGAGGGTATGACTTTTGATGAAATAGAGATTCCTGCAGACATGCTGGAAGAAGCAAAAGAATGGAGAGCTAACTTGGTAGAAGCAGTAGCAGAGTATGATGATAAGCTGATGGAGAAATTTTTTGATAATCCAGATAGTATTAGCGAAGATGAAATACATGAGGCTGTTCGTAAAGCTACAGTTGACCTTAGCATCGTTCCGATGATGTGTGGTTCATCTTTTAAAAATAAAGGTGTACAAACTGCATTGGATGGTGTATGTCGTTACCTGCCTTCTCCAATTGATATTCCTGATACCGTAGGTACCAATCCTGATACTGGTGAACCAGAAACTCGTAAAGCTGATGCAAAAGCTCCGTTTGCTGCACTGGCATTTAAAATTATGACTGACCCATTCGTAGGTCGTCTTGCATTCTTCCGGTGCTATTCTGGTCATTTGGATGCTGGTTCCTACGTATTGAATGTAAGAAGTGGTAAGAAAGAACGTATCAGCCGTATCATGAAAATGTTTGCTAACAAACAAAACCCAATCGATTTTATCGAAGCAGGTGATATTGGAGCAGCAGTTGGTTTCAAGGAAATTAAAACTGGTGATACGTTGTGTGATGAAAATCATCCAATCACATTGGAGAATATGTTTATTCCAGAACCAGTTATCGCAGTAGCCATTGAGCCAAAAACACAGGCAGACGTTGATAAAATGGGTATGGCTATTTCTAAACTGGTAGAAGAAGATCCTACACTTCGAGTAAATACGGATGAAGAAACAGGTCAAACCATCCTTCGTGGAATGGGAGAGTTGCACCTCGAAATCATCATTGACCGTATGCGTCGTGAGTTTAAAGTAGAAGTAAATCAAGGTGCACCGCAGGTGGCTTATAAAGAAGCATTCAATATAACTGTTACACATAGAGAAACATTGAAGAAGCAAACGGGTGGTCGTGGTAAATTCGCCGACATTCAGTTTGATTTAGGACCGGTTGATGCAGAATGGAAAGCAGAAAATCCTGATAAGCATTATCAGTTTGTAAATGGGTTGTTTGGTGGATCTATTCCTAAGGAATTCGTTCCTGCCATTACAAAAGGGTTCGAAAATTCAATGACTACAGGTGTATTGGCAAGTTATCCGGTTGATAACATGAAGATTCGTGTATTCGATGGTAGCTTCCACGCAGTTGACTCTGATGCCATGTCATTTGAACTTTGTGCTAAACAAGGTTTCCGTGAAGCAGCAAGAAAAGCAAAACCTGTTTTGCTTGAACCAATTATGAAAGTAGAAGTAATTACTCCAGCCTTATACATGGGTGATGTTACGGGTGACCTTAACCGTCGCCGTGGTATGCTGGAAGGAATGGATACAAGAGCTGGGGCTGAAGTTATTAAAGCTAAAGTTCCATTGAGCGAAATGTTTGGTTATGTAACCCAACTGCGTTCATTAAGTTCTGGCCGTGCATCTTCTACCATGGAGTTCTCTCACTATTCTCCTGCACCAAACAACATCGCTGAAGAAGTGATAGCGAAGGTGAAAGGAAAGGTGAATGCTTAATTGTAATAGTTTAACTTAAAATAGCATCCCGTCCCGATAAAATCGCGACGGGATTTTTTATTCACAATGATTCAAAATACTTAACCAGAATCAATGACAGAATTATCATGGCATTGTGTTTGCAATATTATTGATAGAACTTTTCCGTTTTTAGGGACCAATTATTAGAGCAGGTTAATGCCTGGTTATGAAAAGCTCAATCTATAGTAGGTTAAGGATTCAGCAATGAGTCCTTATTTTTTTTTAGCCTATATCCAGTTGAGTTTGATATGGTGTATGTTTTTATCTTTCAGTTGCTTTTTTATCTGGTTAAGGTCTTCTAGTTGCGAGGGTATTTTGGTCTCATGGGTTTCCACATACATTCTGTCAAACAGGTGCCAGGCTTCTGTTTCAATTATTCGTTTCAGAATAGCTATTTCAGCACCTTCCACATCTAATTTTACAAGATCAATTTTCCTATTTTGCTGCTGCATAAATTCAACCAGGTCCACTACTTCAATACAACGGCCTTTTGCTGCATTCACATTTATTTTTTCTGCAACGATGGAAGAGCCTACCGTAAAACTTGCTTCATCGCCTTTTGTTTCTTTGTGCTCATACAATTCAATAGTTGAATTTTTATCCCACACACCTTTTTGAATAATTGTAATATTCTTTTTGTTTTTACATCTTTTTGAAAGTTGTTCAAAAGCGACAGGATCTGGCTCAAACGCAATAACAGTTGCTCCGGTAGATGCAAGTAGTTTGGTGATATGTCCCACATTGGCACCGCAATCCAGCACCAATGATTTTTTACCTAACTTGAACCAATCTGGAACAAGTTTTGTAAAACTTATCCATAAAGCTCCGGCATTCAGAATTTTTCTTTTTAATAAAGCAGACCTCATATGTCAAATGATATGTTGCAAAGTAAACATTATGTAATGACATCACTTAGCTTCAACAGTATTTTGTTGTAACGGGCTTTTGAAAACGAACACCATTCCAGCTATGGAGCAAACAACTGTAATGAGATAAAAAAGCAAGCTGAGAATAAGTGCAGTGTGCTGATCAAGTCCTGTATATTTTGCTCCTTCAATACTCACAAATTCCCTAACACCCAAGCCTCCTCCTACAGAGATAGGAAGCACCGATGCTATTGCAGCAACAAGAAAAATAAAGATGTAGCTATTAATATCGGCATTAATATTTAATGCAAAAAGTATAAAATAAACACAGAGCAGTACTGTTATCTGCACAACGGCTCCTAATATAAAAGTTGACCAGAAGCCTGGTGAAAATTTTGTAAAAAATTTTTTAATAATAAAATACAACAATGGAACAGTAGCTACCGCACCAACTATCAGCAGAGCGACAATCCACTTTTCTTTTATTACAAAACTGCTGTATACGGCAACTATCAAACCCAATGAAAGCAAACCACTGAAGCGGTCAAGCAAAACAGCCGTTGTTGTTTTTTTATACGAGACATTAAATTTTTTTGACAACAAAATCACTTTGTAAGCATCGCCAGTAATGGCACCGGGTAGAAAGAGGTTATAAAACATTCCCAACCAGTACAATTTTACATTTTGCCACTCTGGTAAGTGGATACCGATATTTTTAAAATAAATATTAAGACGTTTAGAGCCAGCGAGTTTTGAAAAATTGTATATAAGAAAAGCCGCCACAAGCCAAAGCCAGTTAGCCTTTTTTACAGCAGCCCAGGCCTTTTCAAAGTCAATTTTTGTAAAAACATACCATAGGCAAGCCGCTGTCACGGCTATTTTAAGCACCAGTGTCAGCCATTTTCTCCATCCGGATTTGTTGTTTAAACTTCCTTCCATTATTGCCCTAAGTTAAGATTGAAAATCAAGCCAATAGGTTAGTTGGGGACATTTAGTTATCAGGTTGTCCACAGCCTAAAAAAATCTTTACCAAGTATTTGGAAGGTATAGCTCTCACCCTTACCTTTGCACTCCCAAAAGAAAATTGGGTTTTCATACATGTCGCAGCGAATCAGAATCAAATTACAATC
>JANORJ010000158.1:0-7091 GCA_031415255.1 Chitinophagaceae bacterium
ATTGATATAACACAACATATGATACCAGTAGCACCGGCAGCGCATTATAGTTGCGGTGGAATAAAAACAGATGAATGGGGTAAAAGCTCCATACGAAATTTATATGCCTGCGGCGAATGTGCATCAACTGGTTTGCATGGAGCCAATCGGTTGGCCAGTAATTCGCTGCTGGAAGCAATGGTATTTGCGCATCGTTGCTTTGTGGATGCTTCTGAAAAAATTAACCAAAGTACTTTTAATAATAACATACCTGATTGGAATGCAACCGGCACATCCGAGCCAAAGGAGATGATTTTAATTACGCAAAGTTTAAAGGAATTGCAATTGGTGATGAGTGACTATGTGGGCATTGTTCGCAATGATGTTCGTTTGCAACGAGCCATGCGCCGCCTCGACCTGCTGTGGGAAGAAACAGAGCAGTTGTATGAAAGCAGTTCCGCCTCACCTCAATTACTGGAACTGCGCAATATGATAACAGTAGGTTATCTGATTGTAAAAGGTGCCAGCTTCCGAAAAGAAAGCCGTGGCCTGCATTATAACACCGATTATCCGGGTAATAGTAACCTTGTTCAAAACATTGTTTTGTAGTTTTTATCTTTACTCATCATGTACTATGTTGTTTACGGTTTTTTGTGGCTGGTGTCGTTACTACCACTGAAAATATTATATTTTTTCTCCGATTGTATTTACGGACTAATCTTTTACGTCTTTAAATACCGGAAAGATGTGGTGATGAGTAATCTGCTCATTGCTTTTCCAGAAAAAACAGAAAAAGAAAGGACGCAAATTGCAAAAAAGTTTTACCACAATTTTTTGGACACTTTTTTTGAGTCAATAAAATTTATCTCCATTTCAAAGGAGCAAATTCTGAAAAGAAGCACCTGCGATTTTGAAGTGATTAATAATTTGGTAGCCAAAGGTTACAACGTTCACATTATGGCGGGTCACCAGTTTAACTGGGAGTTTGGAAATGCGCAGGCAGCTATGAAACTGACTGCTCCATTTGTTGGTATTTATATGCCCATCAGTAATAAATCATTAGACCGAATTTTTTATAATTTCAGAAAACGTTATGGCACTATATTAATTTCCGCCACGGAGTTTAAAAAAAATGCTGATCATCCTGCCTTTTCCAGTCAATACACTTTTGGTTTGGCAGCAGATCAAAATCCCGGTGATCCTGCCTTTGCTTATTGGATGAATTTTTTTGGTAAGCCCACTCCATTTGTTCCCGGCCCTGCTAAAGGAGCGGTGAAGAATAATACGGCTGTAGTGATGGTAGGTTTTCATAAAAAGAGACGAGGTTATTATCATTTTTCTGCGAAACTGCTGGCAGAAAATGGATCTTTATTTTCGCCGGAGCAATTGACGGTGATGTATAAAAATGCACTGGAAGAAGTTATTAAGGAAGATCCATCAAACTATTTGTGGAGCCACCGCCGCTGGAAATATGAATGGAAGCCAGAATATGGGCCTTTACTTTCATAATATGGTTGTTTAGTTAAGATTTTGCTGGCTTCTTTTTCAGCTTCTTTTTCAGATCAAGATAGTCGAGAAAGTAAATAATTTTTAAAGAGATATTATTGTTTTGATCAGATTCAATTGTTTGCCCAAAGTTTTTAAAATAATTCTCCTCTACAAGCCGGCTGAAATTTTGAGCTGCATCTTTCCATACAATATTGATAAAGCTGCCTGGGCCAAACTGCCAGGTATACACCATGTCAATATTGAATAAATTAAAATTCTGATTTACTCTGTCAATAAAAGTTGAAGGCTTTAATGTGCCATCTTTTTGCAACAAGAAAAACTCTTTGTTGCTTACATTGCTCAGGTAATGCCTTGCCCTGAATGTAAGTCCCATTTTATTGGTAAAACTATATTTTACAAACAGGATATTCTCTATCGTATTCCGCTTACGGCGGGCAAAGTTGATGTCGCTACTATTTGGTACAAAAGCATAGCCGATATTATTGAATAACGGATTAGTATTGATGCGGTGCGATACGGTGAGTTTGTTATTAAACCTGTATTGCTGCCGCAGTGACAGCTGGTAGCTGAAACCGTTATAAAAATTGAAGAAGGTACGGGTGAATACTTCTGCATTGAAAGAATACTTCTTGGCATTATTGCTCTCAAACCAGCCGCCCACTACCAAACTGGCACCTCTTCTAAAAAACCATCCGTCCCGGCGCGGCTCATAAAAATCATTACTGCGAAACATAAAGTTGCTGAAACTGCCCGCCCACCATAGCTTCTTAGACTGGATGTTAACATTGACCCGGACATTGGCTTCCTGGTATTGTTGTGAAATATCAGCTACCGGCTTTAGCAATTTGCTGAAACGGGCACCGGTATTAATAAATATTCTGTTGTAAAAACTTTTAGGCTCTACCCAACGGTAGCTGGCATTATAACTATGATCCAGGAAATTATTGTTCGTAAAATATCCAAGGTCCCGGTGGGTATACTTTGTATTGGCCAATTCTTGCGACACATTAAAATTGAAACGGCCACTGGTTTTTCCAAAGTACAGTTGCTGACTATATCCGGTTTCTGTTTTTCCCTCAGATGTATAACCAATTTGGTTGCTTACGGCTGCTTTGCCACCCACATTCCACATATTATTTTTATCGTTCAAATCAAATAATGCAGCAGTTACGTTGGCGTCATAAGCGTTGCCGCTTCGCCAAACATTAGTGTTTACCAACGATATGCTGGAATTGTTTTTCATGGTTTGATCGAGTACAAGTACATTATAGTTTGTCAGCGGCTCAATTTGTGTTTCCCTTTGTTCTTTTGTCACACTGTTTTCTATTACTGCCATTCGGGGTTTTGTAACTCCGTTCAATATTCCAATTCCCAGTCCTTTTTGAGTGCGGCCGGAAATTTTTGAAGCATTAATTAGTTTTGCCTCCTGCTGTTCCGATATTACTTGTTCATTTGGTTGAAGTGCTGAATAAGGGCTGCTCCAGTACACAGGTTCTACCCCCAAACGCCGTGAGTAAAACAAACCTCCTTTACCAAAAAGCTCTGTCCCTTCAGTAAAAAATGTACGTTGCTCATTAAACTGCACATCAAAAGGTGTAAGGTTCAGTACTTTGTTATCACTTTGTACCTGGCCAAAGTCCGGTATCAGCGTTGCATCCAGTGTAAAAGCTTGGTTAATGCCATATTTTACATCCATGCCACCATTTACCTGGCTGGTCAGGTTTTTTACGCCAGTTTGATTGGCAGGAAAATGATTGGCATATACAGAGAAGTAAGGGGAGAATTGTAAACGTAGCGGTGGCTTAATGTTAGTGATACCTGTCCATGCACCTGATTGAGTTAGAAAGCCATTTACATTTGGGTCAATAGGATTCCATGTAAACTGTTGTTCTGTTTTTCTGCGGCGACGGGTGATGTTTAGTCCCCAGTTTTGTATTTCTTTTTTACCAAAACGAATAGCCGCATATGGAATAAACATTTCAAAACTCCAACCGTTTTCATGTAACACTGTTCCGCTTTGCCATACAGCATTCCAACTAAAATCTTCGCCATTGCTATTTTTGCCGGGAGACATTTTAGCATCCCACTGTTCACCAAGCGGTGTAACGAAATACTCAAAACCATTCAACTTGTCCTGGTAAGTATCAAATATCAACCCGATGTAGTCGTTGGTGCCAAAACCATCCCGTCCAGAAAGTTCAGTAGCAATACTGTCTTTCGTTCTTTCATAACAGTGTCCACCAAAATAAATGCCTTCATCATCATACATCAGGTAGGCTACTGTTTTGGTTTCTGCTGCTTCCTTGGCACCTATTTTAGGTCTGAATTCTATCAGGCTGTCAATAATAGCTGCATCTTTCCATGCATCATCATTGATAAGACCATCAATTTTTACTGACTTAGTTGTGCGGTTGGCCGATAATTGTTTGGGTGCCGGTGTTTGTGCACTACTATTCAGGCAAAGCAATAGCATTGCCCCGAGGGATAAGTTGGTTTTGAGTTTCATGACTATACTTTATTGCCTGCCCGGTTTCATTTATTTATTAAAAGCAGACCGTTCAGACGGGTTATACCACAAAAAATGTTGGCTAGTACATTTTCTTCTGGTGTGCGGCATAACTACCAATTCTTTCGTACTTCAAAAATAATAGTCTGAACAAGTATTTATTATTTATTTACGGGAGAGGTTACAATTTCCTGACAAGTGGTGAAAAAGCAGGGTCGTTAACTTTTTATTAGGAATAAAAAATTGAATACGGTATCAAAACAGAAAAGTCATTTTTACTTTATCTGATATTTGTTACTTTAGTGGCGTACTCAATAATTTTACAATTCAATTTTATTTTTATGTCATCTCCAACTCCCGCCATATTCTGGCCACACAGCGAACACTGGTCAGTAAAAATTCCATTACAAACCCCACACTATCGCATGCCAAGCATGGGAGAGAAAGGTTATGTAGTGCTTAAGACATTGGACATTGATCATATTCCTGTAACGGAATGGGAGAACCTGGTTTATATGGACTGGAAAAGTGGTGGCGATACTAATTTTGCTCCACTGGCTTCTTGCGATGGTACGAATGAGTGCAAAGGATTTTGGGAAAATGGAAAGACGGATAAGGATGCCATCTTTACCCCTAATGCAGAAGGCTGCCCTACGTTGATGAAGTATATAAAATCTATTCCTGCCAACTTTGGGCGGGTAAGAATTATACGATTAGAACCACAAACTCATGATCAGGCTATTCGATCTGTGCACCGGGATGATAATAACCGACTGAACCCTGAAGATGAAGGCTGGGTGGTAAGAATGTGGATTGAGTTGACAGATAACCCCGATAGCTATATGCTGTTGTATGACAGTGATGAAAATAATTTACCCATCAAAGAATCTGAGGCAAGAGTGCCAATGCAAAAAGGTTCTCACTTTATTGTGGATTCGCAACGGCTGTGGCATGTGGGAGTACACAATGGTACTTCTTCAAGATATGCAGCGATAATCAGTACTGAAAGTTCTCTGGAATTGGAAGAGTGGGTGAAGTCGAAAATGTGATCACTGATTGCATTGATTTTAATGATTAGCACAGATTAGCTTTACTATTGTGAAGTTTGTCTGTGCTAATTTGTATGTATCATTTTAATCCGTAATTATTTATCTGTGTAATCTGTGATAATCAATTCAACACACTGGTTTCTTTTACTATCTCCGCTTTTTCTTGTTCTTTTATTTTGCTCCAGCCGCCTACTATATTTCTAAGGTTGTGCAGGCCTTGTCTTTTTAATAAGGAAGATGCAATTACACTGCGGTAGCCACCGGCACAATGCACATACAAGTTTTGTTCTTCTTCCCCATTGGGCCCTGTGGGCAGATCGGCTATCAATGCCGGATCGGTCATTTCGCTAAGTGGTAAGTTTAGCGCATCTTTTAAATGTCCATCGGCATATTCAGTTGGGCGGCGTACATCAATTACTAATAAATTTTTATCATGCGGTATGTCCATCATCAGTTCATCAGCTTCCACATCAATTATCATATCAATTTGTTCACTGGCAGCTACCCAGCTATCATAACCACCACCGAGGTATCCTTTTATTTTATCAAAGCCAACCCTTGCCATGCGGACAATAGTTTCCTTTTCCTGCCCCGGCTCTGTTACTAATACCATCGGTGCATTAAAAGGTAACAGGCTGCCAGCCCATTCTGCAAAGCGGCCTTCTAAACCAATAAAAATAGAGCCCGGAATAAATCCTTGTGTAAACTTATCAGCATGACGGGTATCCAAAATAATTGCATCCTCTTTTATGAGTTGCTTAAACTCTTCTATTGATAATGCTTTTAATCCCTGTGTCAGCACTACATCCAAACTATCATATCCTTCTTTATTTATTTTAGCATTGATAGGAAAATAGGAAGGGGGTGCAGCGATACCGTCAGTCACTTCTCTTATAAAATCTTCTTTGGTGGCGGCCTTCAGTGCATAATTAGTTTGCTTCTCTTCGCCGATGGTGCTGAAAGTATGAGGGCCAAGATTTTTTCCGCAACTGCTACCGGGGCCATGTGCCGGATAAACAATTACATCATCCGCCAGCGGAATAATTTTTGATTGCAGACTGTCGTACATCATTCCTGCTAAATCATTCATGGTAATTTCTTCACCTTTTTGTGCCAGATCAGGTCGGCCAACATCACCTACAAATAAAGTGTCGCCGGTAAACACACAATAATTTTTTCCGTCAGCATCTTTTAATAAATAACAGGTTGATTCTAATGTGTGACCCGGTGTGTGCAATACTTCAATCGTTACATCGCCCACTTTAAAAATTTCTCCATCTTTTGCCACATGCACTGGAAAGTTTGTTTGTGTGCCCGGCCCGTAAACAATTGGAGCTCCGGTTGCTTTTGCAAGGTCGAGGTGGCCGCTTACAAAATCAGCATGAAAATGTGTTTCAAAAATATAGTTGATTTTAGATTTTCTTTCGTTCGCCAATTGAAGGTACGCATCAATATCCCGCAGCGGATCAATAACGGCGGCTTCACCATTACTTTCAATATAATATGCTGCCTCACTAAGGCAGCCGGTGTATAATTGTTTAATGTACATAGTTCAGATTTTTAAAACGAACAGCCCTGTTTGTAAACATGAATGTTACCGGGCAAGGCACAAAAATACTTTATTATATACAAAAACGTCCCTTCTGCTTCAGAGGGACGTTTTACAAAAAAGTTAATTATGATTTTAGTTGAGCAGGTCTTCTACAAACTTATTAATCTCCTCCATCCTGTTGACATTCACGGAATAGTAAATAAATTTTCCATCCCGGTTTGTTTTTACATAACCAGCTTTTCGCAAAATGGCCAGGTGTTGTGATGCCACAGATTGCTCCAACCGTAGCTTTACATAAAGCTCTGTTACAGTCATCTTACCGTGTTCATCAATAAGTTTAAGAATCTGCTGCCTAAGTTTGTGATTAACCGCCCTGAGAATTAATGATGCTTTTTTTACATTCAATAAATCCACTTTAAGTAAAGTGCCGTTGTCAGAATGACCGTTTATGGTCAGTGAATAGTTATTCATAAGATTTGCTTATTAAAGTCTGATG
>JANORJ010000159.1:0-6527 GCA_031415255.1 Chitinophagaceae bacterium
ACCATACAGGTCGGTTATGGTCTTGAAGGTGCATTGCCAGATGTTACAGCAAAACGAATTATAGAAAACGAAATAACTCCCAATTTCAAAGAGAATAATTATTACCGTGGGCTTGATGATGGCACCGAAGCAATCATCAAAGCAACGAGAGGCGAATACAAAGCCCCGGCTAACTACGGAAATAAAAAGAAGAAAGGAGTAAGTATTAGCACTATCATTTTTATCATCATCATTCTTATCGTCATCTTTAGTGGTGCAGGGCCAGGTGCCGGCACTTATGTATCAAGAGGTGGCTTTGGCGGCTGGAGTGGCGGAAGCGGCGGCGGTGGTTGGTCAGGCGGCGGTGGCAGCAGCGGCGGTGGCTTTGGTGGTTTTGGCGGCGGCAGTTTCGGCGGTGGTGGTGCCAGCGGTAGTTGGTAAAAAATATTTCATTATATATTAAAGGCCATTTCATTTTTTACAATGAGATGGCCTTTATTTTCTTTAATGACTATTGCTAAGCCTCCTGAGCCTGTCGAAGGATCAGGGTTTGGGTTAAAACCCCTTCTTATCTTCTTCCGGCAATTTTGATTTAATATAATCAGCCAATTCTTTTAATGATGTATTGCCTGCATTCTCTTTTGCATCTTTATCTTTCTTCGTTAAAATCCCTTTCAACACCAGTCCATTAATAAAAGGGTCCGTTTGACTTCTGAAATTTTCTGGTACTTTATCTCTGAACTTTACAATCTCATCCACACCCCATTTTACTTTTTCTGGGTTTTTAATGGCAGTTAAATAAGTACCCAATGTATTAAGAGCTTGAAATTTTTCCTGACCCAGCGGCATTTCTGCAAATCCTCCAATAATTTTATCAGCCATACTCTCATCACCTGATTTTACAATCTCCGTCATAATAACTTCTTTCAAAACACCTTTTGCTGGCTTATTACCAAGCTGTTTTGAAATAGCGGTTGCAAGTGCAGCATCTACTTTACTTAAGGCAGTTAACGCATTACCTGCAACCGTGTAAGACGAATCGTTGGTGGCAGATTTAAATAAAGGAATGTACTCAGCTTTCTTGTATTCGCCCAGCTTTTGAATAGCATTAGCTCTTACAGTTGCATACTTATCTGTTTTCGCAAGATTCAGCAATACTGGTTCAAAACTTGTTTTCACTGTTTCTTTTCTCAGGTCTGCTTTGCTTATGGCAAAGTTGCGAAGACCCTGGTACTTGTCAGTCAATGCTGTTTTTATAAGTTCAACAGCTTTAGGGTCATCCAATTTTTTAGAAGCAAAATCAATGGCTTCTCTTCTATCCATATAGTTGCCCGCATATTTATACTGGTGTATATAATTGTCAAGGGTTTTGTTATCTTTTTTTGTCCATAGCATTGTTTTTTCAGCATCCACATTTATCAAGTCTGGTCTTTTGGTATAGTTGAAAGTAAACGTATCAACTGCATTGTTTGCCCACACATTGTGACGTACTTTATTGGTTCCGTTATAAACATCAATAGCAAGCGGCAGTTTAAAAATTTTGCCGCTTTTTTGTGTTTGCTTTACAATCACATTCACTTTTCCGGATGCGTCGTCATACACATAATCTATATCAGCTGTCGGGTTGCCGCTGCCAAAATACCATTGGTTAAAATAGGGATTCAGGTCACGGCCGGTTACTTCTTCAAAGGCAAGTCGTAGCTGATGTGCTTCGGCTGATTTAAATTTGTTAGTAGTTAAATAATTATTGATTGATTTAAAAAAGGCACTATCGCCAATCCAAGTTCTCAGCATGTGCAAAATGCGACCACCTTTATTATAGCTTACTGCATCAAACACATCTTCTTTGTCATGGTAATAAAAACGAACCAAATCTTTTTTCTCGCTGCCACTCAGCAGGTATCCCTGCATATCATTATAGTTTTGCTCATCACCTGCATCCTTACCATATTTATATTCATCCCACAGCGTTTCACTGTAGTTAGCAAAAGATTCATTTACAGTAATGTTGCTCCAGCTTTCTGTAGTTACATAATCA
Source organism: Chitinophagaceae bacterium (assembly GCA_031415255.1). Classification (GTDB taxonomy): domain Bacteria; phylum Bacteroidota; class Bacteroidia; order Chitinophagales; family Chitinophagaceae; genus JJ008. The sequence goes on from JANORJ010000159.1 coordinate 2,018, forward strand.
CCAAACCATTGGTGAAACAGTTCATGTGCAATAGTACTTTCCCAATTATTGCCATCCACTAATTCTCTTGCATCTTGTTGTGCACCTTCCTGGTGCAGGGTGGCAGTGGTATTCTCCATTGCCCCAGCCACAAAATCTCTACCCGTCATCTGCGAATATTTAATCCACGGATATTCTACACCGGTAGCTTTTGAAAAAAAGGCAATCATCTCAGGGGTGTTGCCGAAGATTTTTTTAGCCACAGCAGCATATTCAGGCTCTACATAATAGTTTACTTCTTTGTCCTTGTACTTGTCTTTTATTACCGCATAATTACCCACACCTACAAAAAATAAATACGGCGCATGTGGCAAATCCATTTTCCAATAATCCGTTCTTGTGCCATCTGTATTTTTCTTTTGAGAAGCTAATTTGCCATTGGAAAGAGTCACATATTTATTATCAACTGTAACAGTTAATTCTTGCGTACTTTTTTGATTTGTTTTATCAATCGTAGGAAACCAGGCAGAATTAGATTCAGTTTCTCCCTGTGTCCATATTTGTGTCGGCTTGCTTTTATCTTCTCCTTTCGGGTTAATGAAATACATCCCTTTTATACCAAGCATGGCACCCTGACTGTATTTTTCGTCAAACTCATCAGGCTTGGCTGTATAATCAATGTATATAGTATAGCTTTCGTTAGACTTATATGTTCTGTCCAATTTTATTCTAAGGTTCCATTCATCATACTCATATTTCAACGAAATCTGTTGAGTACCTTTTACCATAGCCACTTTTTTAATCTCCATTCCTTTGGCATCTAAGTTCAACGAGTCAGTAGGGTAAAAATGTGGTTTCAATGTTATCCAGGCCTTTCCATACAAATACGATTTGCTGAAATCTGGTTTTATATCCAGTTTAGTATGTACTAGGTTGTTGATTTTAGTGGCGGTTTCCCGGTATTCATTTTTCCAGCTTGTATCAGCAGGGGGTTGGGCCAGCAAAACTAAACCAGAACCAAAAAAGAAAAAGGCTAACAATAAATGCTTCATATTAATGATTTAAGTGCCGCAAATTTAGAGTAACCGGCTCTTTCCTCTTGCATAAAAAGGATAGGAGGCGATACTATTTAACAAGTTGTTGTAGGCCATCTTGGGTAAGTCAACAGATTTCAAGTATTTTTGAAGTATTAACCCAATTCCAAGAATGAAAAAGATTCACCTGTTCCTTTTATTTTCTCTGGCTGTTCTTACAGCTTCTTCACAAAAGGTTTACTTTGTTTATATACAGACTGAGTCTGATCAGCCTTTTTTTGTAAAAATGAATGAGAAGGTGAATAGCTCAACAGCTTCAGGCTACATCATTTTATCTAAGCTTCTTGATAGCACTTACAGCTTCAGCATCGGATTTCCACAAAACAAATGGCAGGAGCAGAGTTTTTCTATCCCTGTTAATAAAAAGGATCATGGGTATTTATTAAAGAATTTTGGAGAAAAGGGTTGGGGATTGTTTGATTTGCAAACACTGGCTATTCAAATGGCAACTACGAATAAAATCAGCCAAGTTGAAAAACCAAAAGTGGAAAATAATGATGTGTCAGCCTTTACAGAAATTCTTTCCAAAGCAGCTGATGACCCCTCCTTAAAAGAAAAACCTGCTCAGGAAGTAGCGAAAAAAGAAGAACCAAAAGTAGAACAGAAGGAAGTAGTTGTTATAAAACCAGTTGAGGCAATAGAACAACCCATCGTAAAAAAGGAAGAACCAAAAGCCGAAATAAAAGAAGTAGTTGTTGTAAAATCTGTTGAAGCAATAGAACAACCCATTGTAAAGAAAGAAGAGCCCAAAGTAGAAACAAAGGAAGTAGCTGTTATAAAACCTGTAGAAACAATAAATCAACCCATTGTAAAGAAGGAAGAACCCAAAGCAGAAATAAAAGAAGTCGTTGTAGTAAAACCTGTTGAGGCAATAGAACAACCCATTGTAAGGAAGGACGAACCCAAAGCAGAAATAAAAGAAGTCGTTGTTGTAAAACCAGTTGAAGCAATAGTGCAACCTGTTATCCAAGCAGAAGAAACTAAAGCAACCACTGTTGAACCATATAAAGCTTCGCAGGTAAAGAAATGGTCAGAAAGCTCTACCACAGAAGGCTTCGGCCTTGTTTTTATTGATGATTATGAAAATGGAATAATGGACACTATCCGGTTAGTTATTCCAAATCCTAAGCCGGTAGTTACCATAGTAAAAGAAGAACCCAAAGAAGAGAAAAAATTTATTGACATAAGCACAGAAGCACCAAAAAAGGAAGAATTGCCAGCAATAACAATAAACAAAATAGTAGAAACAATACCAATCGTTACCGAAGCCACTGTTGAAAAAATTGCACCAAAAAACAATTGCAGCGAAATAGCATTAGAAAGTGATTTCTTTAAACTCCGCAAAAAGATGGCGGCAGAAGAAAATGAAGATAATATGATTTCGGAAGCAAGAAAGATTTTTAAAATCAAATGCTTTACCTCCGCTCAGTTAAAAAACCTAAGTACATTGTTTTTAAATGATGAAGGCAAATACAAATTCTTTGACGTTTCTTACAAATATGTTTCAGATGCAGATGCATTCACGGCTCTTCAGTCCGAATTGAAAGATGAATATTACATCAGTCGTTTCAAAGCAATGCTTCGTAACTAAATAGCTATGCCACGTTATTTTTTAGAAGTTGCATACAAAGGCACGGCCTACAGTGGTTTTCAATCACAGCAAAATGCAAATACAGTTCAGGCCGAAATTGAAAAGGCATATCAAATTATTTATAAAAGCAAACTTTCAATGACCGGTTCTTCCAGAACAGATACTGGAGTTCATGCCCGCCAAAATTTCTTTCACTTCGATAGTATGCTTCCGCTTCTCCCGGAGAGTAATATAGAGAAAGAGCCTCAATTCATATACAAGCTCAATGCAATTCTCCCTGCCGATATTGTAATAAAAAGCATAAAAGAGGTCTCCTCCGATGCTCATTGTCGTTTCGATGCTATCAGCCGACAGTACAACTATTATATCTATCGACATAAAGACCCCTTCTTAAAAGACATCGCTTTCTTCTTCCCCTACAAGCTCGACATAGAAAAAATGCAGCAAGCCGCAGCAATACTGAAAGAATACACGGACTTTACTTCTTTCTCCAAACGCAATACACAGGTCAAAACATTTATTTGTAACATTCAGGAAAGTAATTGGCTTCTAGAAGATAATTGCTTGATTTATAACGTAAAAGCTAACCGATTTTTGCGGGGAATGGTGCGGGCACTCACAGCCACAATGCTCAAAATAGGCCGTGGAAAAATATCGCTGGATGAATTCAGAACCATCATCGAAGCAAAAGATTGTACAAAAGCAAGTTTCGCCGTTCCCGCCCACGGTTTATTTCTAATACAGGTAAACTATCCGGATAGTCTTGTAAAATGATTAATTAAGGAGCTGTCACCAGCAGTATTTTAATCATCTTTTGTCCCGGCTGTTCGTTTCAAGTCCGGCACAATGCCCGCCCACAAAGCTTCACCGGGCTTTCCACTTCCATCCGGCAGCCCATCAGCAGTAGTAATTCTGTTCAGCAAATACAAATTGATCACCACAACTATCATTTCCTTTTCAAACGCACTCAAAAAAAATATTCCTTTCAAACCCTTTACAGCACTGCATTCTATTCATAAGCAACATATTTGTTTTCAAATTTATTGGCTGGCAACTAATACACCCTTATCTTCGCCGCCCGTTCAAATAAAACGGAATAGTTCTCTGAAGATTTTGTGAATACACTGTGAGGCAAATGTGAACAAAACAGACCTTAAAAATTTGCTGGTAAGTAACAAACCCTTACCTTTGCCGTCCGCCTCAAAAAAACGAGGCCAGTTCTTCACAAAACAGGTTGATTTTTAGTCCAAAAGATTCAAACTTTATTGAAAAATAAATGACGAAAAATTTGGTAGAAATAATACGGCTCTTACCTTTGCACTCCCGTTCAAAAAACGGGTGTTTGGTAAAGCAAAAAGATCTTTGAAAGTTGGGAAACAATAGCACTTTATTTCGATTCATTTCGGAATAAAATAAAAGGTAAGTCAAGCGAATAACATTTCGAATTGACATATTAATTTTCTCTTGAGAATTTTAAATACTGTCAGTATCAAACATCATTTACAATGGAGAGTTTGATCCTGGCTCAGGATGAACGCTAGCGGCAGGCTTAATACATGCAAGTCGAGGGGCAGCATGACTGTAGCAATACAGTTGATGGCGACCGGCAAACGGGTGCGGAACACGTACAGAACCTTCCTTTAAGCGGGGAATAGCCCAGAGAAATTTGGATTAATACCCCATAGTATATTGATAAGGCATCTTATTAATATTAAAGATTTATCACTTGAAGATGGCTGTGCGGCTGATTAGGTAGTTGGCGGGGTAACGGCCCACCAAGCCTGCGATCAGTAACTGGTGTGAGAGCACGACCAGTCACACGGGCACTGAGACACGGGCCCGACTC
>JANORJ010000160.1:0-14742 GCA_031415255.1 Chitinophagaceae bacterium
ATTTGAAACTTACTTCTGTGCAATAAGCCTATTATTTCAAAATAATTTATATCTTCCAACCAAATGTTTTCATCTATGTTTAAAAAATCACTGCTTCTGGCTTCACTATTTTTTAATTTCTTTAATTTATACTCACAGCCAGCAAAAGACAGCACAGACCTCAACAGTTATTTTAAACCGGTAAAATGGAGATGTATCGGTCCATTTCGTGGTGGCCGTTCTAATTGTGCAACTGGTGTAGTAGGGAATCTGGCAGTTTATTACCAAGGCACCACTGGCGGCGGTCTTTGGAAAACGGAAGACATGGGCATCAACTGGCGCAATATTTCAGATGGTTTTTTTAAAACAGGCTCAGTGGGTGCAGTAGCTGTTGCGGAAAGTGATCCCAATATTGTATATGTGGGTATGGGGGAACATGCGGTGCGGGGTGTGATGACACATCATGGCGATGGTGTTTATAAATCAACCGATGCTGGAAAAACATGGAAAAAAATTGGCCTTGAGTTGACCCAGCATATTTCCCGTATTATTATTCATCCTAAAAATCCAAACATTGTATATGTGGCAGCACAAGGTGCATTATTTAGCCATTCAAAAGAACGGGGTATTTATAAATCTGTTGACGGTGGTGAAACGTGGAAAAACGTTTTGTTTGTAGATGACAAAACCGGTTGTGCAGAAATATCAATGGATATGAATAACCCTATGATACTATATGCTGCCATGTGGGAACATGGCCGATTGCCATGGAAAATAATAAGTGGCGGCGCCGGAAGTGCTTTATATAAATCAACAGATGCAGGTGAGCATTGGGATAAGATGACGGAAGGGTTGCCAAAAGAAAAGGGTAAGATGTCGGTAGCTGTATGCCGTTCCAATTCAGAAAAAGTATATGCACTGATTGAAAGTGATTCTGAGAAGGAAGCTGGCGGGTTGTATATATCAGCCAATGCTGGCAAAAGCTGGAGCCAAGTATCAAACGATAATCTTTTAATACAAAGAGCTTGGTATTATATTGAATTATTTCCCGACCCAATGGATGAAAATGTTTTATATGTAATGAGTGCTCCTGCCTTACGTTCAATTGATGGGGGAAAAACATGGGAGGATATTTCTGCCAATCATGGAGATTACCATAATCTTTGGATTAATCCAACCAACTCCAGCAACATGATTATTTCTGATGATGGTGGTTCGGCTATCACTTTTAATAAAGGCAAAACATGGAGCAGTCAGCAAAATCAGCCAACAGGACAGTTTTATCGTATTAATGTTGATAATTTATTTCCTTACAATATATATGGCGGGCAGCAGGATAATAGTTCAGTAAAAATAGCAAGCCGTGAACCGGGAAGTGGAGGTATTGGTACTTCTAGTTGGACTTATTCTGCCGGGGGGGAAAGTGCATTTCTTGCTTTTAATCCTGATGATCCACAGTTTGTATTGGGTGGAAGTTACCAAGGCACTATTGAAGTATTGAACACAAAGGCGAAAGCAAGTACTAATATTATGGCAGCACCTATTCAATATTTATCCCGTGATGCCAAGGATATGAAATACCGGTTTAACTGGAATGCCCCGATTGTATGGAGTAAACATGAACCTAATGTTTTTTATCATGGCTCACAGTATTTATTGCGTACAACAGATATGGGTAAAACATGGACGGAAGCATCACCCGATCTTACTAAAAATGAAAAAGATAAACAAGGTAAACCCGGCATTCCTTATACTAATGAAGCAGTAGGCGCAGAAAATTATGGAACATTGTCTTACATCATCGTATCTCCTCATGAAAAAGGGGTTATTTATACAAGCAGCGATGATGGAGTTGTCTCGTTAACTAAAGATAATGGAACACACTGGCAAAATATAACACCTGCTGGTTTGCAAGAATGTTTGGTAAATGCTATTGAAATATCACCGTTTGATAAAGCCACCGCATATATTGCTACCACAAGATATAAATTTAATGATCATACCCCGGCTTTGTATAAAACAACTGACTATGGTAAAACATGGACAAAGATTAGCTCAGGACTTCCTTACGGTGCTTTTACAAGAGTAGTACGGGAAGATGATAAGAGAAAAGATTTATTATTTGCCGGTACGGAAACTGGTATTTACATTTCCTGGAATGGCGGCAAAAACTGGTCACCCTTCCAGTTGAATATGCCAGTAACTCCAATTACCGATCTCCGTATACATCAGGGAAATTTAATTGCTTCTACATCGGGCAGGTCGTTTTGGATACTAGATGATCTAAGTTTGATAAGGGAGTATAAAAAAGATTCAACACTAAAAATATTTACACCTTCCCCTGTTTATTTAATAAATGGTTCAAGTGAATTGGATAAATCAGATGCTGAGTTTACTGGTTTACATAGTTCCCGTGGAGTTAACCCATCTACTGGAGTTGTTATTTACTATCAGCTTCCTCAATTAAAAGATTCGGTTCTACTTACAATGGAAATAAGAGATGCCATAGGAACCCTTGTACATACGTTTAGTTCAAAAAAAGATAGCACTTACAAGAAATATGATGGTGGGCCACCTGCCGAACCTATATTATCAAAAACTAAAGGACTAAACCGTTTTGTATGGAATTTACGCCACCCAACAATGCCTGGTGTACCGGATGCTTATATAGAAAGCAGCTATCGTGGTCATAAGGCTATTCCTGGTAAGTATATTATTATATTAAAAATAGGCGAACAAATAATTACTACCGATGCTGCAATTTTGGCAAATCCATTATATTCTACAAATGCTGCCACTTATACAGAGTACGACAACATTATGAGTAGTATGGAAAAAGAACTGACGGCCATGCACAAAATGATAAATAGCATGAATGAAAAAAGATTGCAACTAGAATCTTTGCTGGCATCACTGCCTGCAGATGAGAAATTTAATGCATTAAAAACAGAAGTAGCAACGCTTACAAAAAAGATGAAAGCATGGGATGAAGATATGATACAACGTAAAGCAAGAGTATATGATGATGCCGAGAATTTTCCCGCAAAGTTTACCGCCAACTATTTATTTCTTATAAACCAAACGGAAAGTGAAATACCTAACGTAAATCAGCCATCACTTGACAGAATGAAAGAACTGAATGCAGAATGGTCAACTCTAAAAAACCGAGGGGTAGAAATATTGGATAAAAATATTTCGGCCATTAATAAATTATTGTGGGATGCTGGTATAGGAGCTATCTGGAAAAATTAAAAAACTCCATCACCGTCAGATTAATTTAGTAGTTCGAAAAGTTTAATGAGCTATTGGTTAATAATTTTACTCATTTAATTCAGCATACTGATGTAAACTAGCTTTTAGTTAATGTAAAATTAAACCGCTTAACAACCTTGCGGGGTTTGCCATTACTTGATAAAACGGGGTTCAATTTTGGTGTATCAATGCCGAGCCGCTCTTTCACCTGTTCTTCCAAAAATTTATTTTCCGGCGATGGGTATATATTAGTGATAGTAACCTGCCCATCAAGCCCAATTTCATAGTCAACCGTTAAATAATAATCGCCTTTTTTTATTTTTTTAGAGGTCATTACTTCGGCATTCAACGTACTCGTAACAGAATCCACAAATTCTTTCCATATTCTATTATTGTCTTTCGTTACTGATGTATTTTCCATTTTGCCGGCACCATTACTTGTTGCAGCATCAGGTTGAGAAGTCATACTTTTCGCTGAAGAATCCACTGATACAGTAGTCAACTTTGTTTTTTCTGGTTCAACGGGCTTCTTCCGGCTGGTATCAATTTTTGTACTCAGATCATCACCCTTCTTAATTACGGTGCCTGAATCTGTCTTCAGTTTTCCGCCATACAGCGCATCTTTCAATGATTGTGCATTTACAGTAACCGCAGATAACAGAAATAAAAACAGCATTCCCTTTTTCATATTGCTTTCTTTTAATAATAAGTAATGTAGTCCATTCGCTTACGATGCAAGGTAAGACGCAAAATTGTTAGCATCCTCATAATATCTGTGTTCACTTTTGCCTGTTGTTTGATAAAACAATACAGTAAGCACCCAAAATAAAAGAAAAGGCTACTTTCACCCGGCTGAACTGTAATATGGGTGGCATTAGTTATTAAAAATAATTTATGGGAAAAATTCCGTTAACGAAGGATAGTGAATTTGTAGTGAGGGAAGATAAAGTACTTGTTTATATCTTGGCTTTCCTATTCTTTGCGCTGTTTGTATATGGGTTGGTTGATGCGGTAAAGAATCATTTTATAAACATTGACTACTCAGATTTCATATTTATGCTTGCCCTTATACCTGTTATTCTTTTGGTAACAAAAGCAAGGAAGAACAGTGTTTATATCCGAATTAACAAAACAGGAATTTACCAGGGGGCACAATTAGTAACCAATTGGTCAAATTTTATAAAAGCTTATGTTACCCAGAAACAAGTAGTGCTGAGTATTCAAGATAATTTTATTTTAGTGGTGGAATATCGGAAAGACGATTCTGACAAAGGTTTTCGTCGCAGCATTCCGCTTACTAATACTCAAAATAAATCAGAGGAGGAAGTGATGGAAGCTGTCCAATTTTTTTGGAAGGAACTTAGTAGAGATTTCAGAAGGTAAATTTAAAAGGCGTTCCTACGATTCACAGTTAGTTCGGTTTAAAATACCCCAAAAGGGGTATAGGTGGTTTTGCCAAAATCTGTACCTTCCAGTTTGAACAAGCAATTAACAGCATTGAAGTTCTGCTGAGATAGAATAACCTTAACCTTATTAACTATGAAAAAAGTATTAACCTTTTTTGTAACTGCTATCACCGTATTTTCTTCCTTCGTATCATTTGCCCAGGTTAGTTCCCGTGAAGAATTTTTACGATTTGTCAGAATGAGTGAGGAGGCAAGACGTTTACACTCCGACTCAGTTATCAATTCATATCGCCTTGCATTAGCCACCACACCGGCAACTGCACATAGCGAACTGTACCGAAAAGCGGGGCAAGAGTTTCTACGGTATTATACTTTCGAGGATGTGAAAATGAAACGGAACTCTTCTATTTTCTATTTTAAAAAAGCCATTGCAGCCGATCCGGCTAATACTACTGCTTATATTAACCTGGGCGACGTTTATGATCTTAATGATAAAACCGATTCAGCGCTGTATTATTATTTTAAGGCCAACCAGGTTTCATCGTCTAGCCAGGATGCTTATAAAGGCATTATAAAAATGTATAAAAAGAATCATCAACCGGATTCCGTATTTTTTTACAGTAAAAAACTGTTGCAGTTGAATCCCAAAAATGGCTTTGCTTTATTGGAAGTAGCTTCTTGGTTTGATACAAAAAAAGGTTTCAGCGACTCTGCACTAGTTTATTACCAGCAATTAGTAGCCGTAAAATTTAGCGGAGACATGGCGAGGGAAAAGGTGGGTTATTTAGTAATGGCCGCTAACAGCAACGATACAATTCCACTGACTTATTTTACCCAAATGAAAAATGAATGGCCTTCTGCCTGGCGACAGTATTATAATATTGCCTGTTATTATAATAACCGGGGAGAAAAAGAAAAGGCAATGGAGTACTTGGAAAAAGCTTTACAACGTGGCTTTAAAAATACGAACCAGTTATATGCTGAACCTTATTTGGCAACGGTACGGGATACTGAACCTTTTAAAAAACTAATCGAAAAATATTTGCCCGTTTAGTGTGTTTATTTTTCCAACCATAAAGTACTTGTTACACACAGCTAAAAATTGGTAAGAAGCATTATCTTTATTTTAACAGTCAGTTTAAATAAAATTGTGTTACAATGAAAAATCGATTGAATATCTGTTTATTGCAGATAGTATTACCCTTTTCACTACTTTTTTTTATTTCATGGTCGAAGGTGCCTAAACCCAGCAGATCATTTTATCAGCTAACCGTGTATCATTATAACAATGTGGCGCAGGAAAAAGTGCTGGACAATTATCTGCAAAATGCTTTGTTGCCCGCACTTCACCGAATGAATATTCCCAATGTGGGTGTTTTTAAAGCGATTGCTAATGATACTGCTACTGCAAAATCATTATACTTATTTATATCCATAAAGTCATTGGATATGCTTACAAAAATTACTGAAAAACTTAGTGCTGATAAAGAATACCAAGCTGCTGGGTCTGAATATATTACAGCAGTTTATACTTTGCCCCCTTACACTCGTATGGAAAATATTTTATTAAAAGCATTTCCTTTAGCACCACAATTACAGTTACCAGCATTAAAGGCAGCAAAGAAAGACCGGGTGTATGAGCTGCGTAGTTATGAAAGTGCTACAGAAAAAATATTCAAAAATAAAGTACAGATGTTTAATGAAGGCGATGAAATAGGCTTGTTTGCTAAACTAAATTTTAATGCCATCTTTTATAGCGAAGTAATAGCAGGCAGTAAAATGCCCAACCTGATGTATATGACAAGTTTTGAAAACATGAAAGATAGGGATGCTCATTGGAAAAGTTTTGGCAGTGATACCTCTTGGAAAAAATTATCTTCAATGCCATTGTATCAGAAAAATGTATCGCATATTGATATTACTTTCCTTCGCCCGGTTGATTATTCTGATTTTTAAATAAGCGAAACATTCCGGTTTAGCTCTCTCCATCGGGTCTTTAAAGTTATTAATATAGGATTTTGAAAAGACCTGTCAGGCTAAAGAAAGAATTTGGTTTCAATAATTGCCCCAAATTGAGGAAAAATTTCCCTGCCCGAGTTTTAAAATAAAGGGTACGGTGTTTGCGACCCCATTTATGCTGTCTGATGTAAGTAAATACATCGAAAAAAACTACAGCATCATTCCCTTAAAAAAATAGCATGAAAAAAATCATTATTTTTTTATCAGTTTCATTAGTTATAACAACAATGGCATGCACAAACAAATCTGCCGAAACCAAGAAAGAAGTCATTGTAGTTCCAGCTTCGCCTGTTATTATTGTAAAAGATCCACCGGAAAAATCTACTAAAATTACTTTAGATAAAAAGGGAGTAAAAGTTGAAACTAAGAAGATAGAAGTAACCGTAAAGCAATAATTTGTAGTTAAAGCCTTTACCTGGTTCCACTCCAGTATTTAATAGAAAATCTGATGTATATTTTTATGCATCAGATTTTCTATTAATAAATTTGACTGTTATATTGCTTTAATCATCTCCACTTAAAAGCAAAATAGCTACATGGTTTATCAGTTGCATTACCAATGCCATGGAGCTTATTGCTTTCAGCAATATATAAATCGCCGGGGCCTGCGGTATAAGCTTTACCGTCAATGGTCATTTCTGTTTCACCATAAATTATTAAAATAATTTCTGTATCTACATGCTGATGTGGTGCATGGCTGGGGCCTTTTATTTTCAGGTAAGTAATATGCATTTCATAATTCTCACACATGGCAGTAGGGCGGTCAAAATATTTTCGCCCCCCTTTATTATTTGTTTCTGTATACGTTAATGAATCATAATTTAATAATAACGCACCGCCAGCTTGTGTACTTCTTTCTATATTCATCGCTTTTTTAGATCGAAACATGAATACATAATAGGTGAGTGGCCCGTCCCCGATATTTTCAAATACTTGTGATTCAAAGGGAGGTATAAGCAGTACACTGCCAGTGCCAAGTTCAGCAGTTTTGTTGCCGATGGTGCATTTCAGTTTTCCTTCTTTTACAATGACAACTTCCTCTATATCCTTTTGAGTATGCGCCGGTTTTGACACAGCCCCTTTTTGTTGTGTGGTAGCATGAATTTCAAAATATTCAAATTCATTCGTAGTGCCTTCGGCAATTTTACGACTTTCCCGCAGGCCATCTTTTTTTACAGGCAGGTCAGCCCAATGATATACACCGGAGGTAATAGGGAGCAGCTGTGCAAATGTGTTCATGGCAATGGTATGTAGCAAAAATAGTAGTAGGAGTTTCATGCTTAACTTTATTGGCAACTCATCAATTTTAATGGTTAATTAAATGTAACTCAATTTTTTTTCTTTACTCTCCTGGTTATTTAAAGCAGATAAAATGATAAAGCATCCGTACCTTTTTTCAATTAACTTTAATGCTTAAAATAAAACGAACGATGAAAGTCTTGAAAATATTTATACTTCTTTTAATGGTACAAATCAGTTTATCTGTTTCGGTTGCTGCGCAGCAAAAGCAATTCAAAGCCTTATTAGTAACTACAACAAATGGATGGCATCATGAATCCCTTCATAGTGGTGTGTTGGCTATTAAGGAATTGGCAGTTAAAAACTTTTTTGATGTGATTGTATGGGAAAACCCTAAAGGGTTTACTGATAAATACCTCGAGCAATTTCAGTTAGTGATTTTCTTAAATACCACCGGCGATATTTTTGATACAGCCCAGCAAAAAGTTATGGAACGGTTTATTCAATCAGGTAAAGGGTATGTTGGCATTCACAGTGCATCTGATACAGAGTATGACTGGGATTGGTATACTAAACTGGTGGGTAGAATGTTTGTTATTCATCCAGTCATTCAAACTGCAAAGTTAAATGTGTTGGACTCCGGCTTTCCCGGTTTGCAAGGTTTTACTAACAGCAAACTATGGACGGATGAATGGTATGAATTTGGCCCGGAAAAAATTACCGGCCTCAACTATATACTTGGGGTAGATGAAACTTCATATAATCCTAAAGTACAATGGGGCGAAAAGAAGGGGTTAGGTATGGGAAAAATTCATCCGCTGGCATGGTATCATAACTTTGATGGTGGTCGTTCTTTTTATACAGCTCTTGGACATTTGCCTACTGTATATAGCGACCCTGCATTTTTAAATCATTTGTATGCAGGTATCTTTTGGGCTGCTACCGGAAAGAAATAATTATTCATTATACGATTCCATACCATCAACAAGGTGACCGTAATTAACTAATAGTTCCTGCCCCGGGGCAATATCAACTAATGCTTCAAACTCTTCACCATCATTGATAGAAATAATATTGGGTTTGGATGAATGATTAAGATATATAACTGGGTCAATCATTTTAAAACCATATTCCGGAACAAAATAATTTTCTTCGTCAAAAAGGCAATACGTTTCAATCAATGAACGGGAATGTGCTGGCAATGCTTCCACTTCTGTTATTGGCACTTTTATCCATTCGCCCATGCCTTTCGAAAATATATCACGGCAACCTTTTGGGATTGGCTGAATAGCAAATACTCCAATACCATGTATTGGTGAACCTTTAATCGTCACATAAGTTTCATTGCGTAATTGCTGAAGAAGTTTTGCCTGGGGCATACATAAATATTAGATAATAAAAAATACAAGTTGTTACAATTCAAACTCCCACACCGTTCTGTACGTTCCCTGTTGCTCGATATAGGTTAAAAAGTAATTGTAAAAAGCATCGGCTCCAATAGTAGCACTGTCGCCAATTACAAAGAGTTGTTCCTTAGCACGGGTAATGGCCACATTCATCCGGCGGTAATCTTTTAAAAACCCAATATCACCATCATCATTACTACGCACCAGTGATACAATAATGGTTTCCTTTTCCTGACCCTGAAAACTATCAATAGTGCTGATGCGAAGTTGTTTGGGCAACATTTCTTTTGCAGCAGCCACCTGCCCGGAATAAGGAGAAATAAGTGCTGTGGTTAATGGATTCAGCGATTCTGTTTCTATAATTTTTTGAACGATGCGTAATTCGCCTTCGTTTTGCAAACTGCTGCCACCGGGGCCATGTTCTTCGTTATAACCAGAACCAGCAGTATCGATAAAAGTAATATGTACACCGTTGTTTTGTAAATGAACAGCTGTCAGCAACAAACCATTATAAAAATAATTACTGCTGAACCCAGCAATCACTTCCCGCATTCTGTACTGGGTATTGAGCAAAAAAACATTTCTGACAGTATCAATAGCTGTTTCTAAAATAGAACGGTTAAGACCCATCTTAGCTGCTTCATTACTTAACACAGTAGGAGGGAGCTGCCAATGGTCGCCAGCCAGTACAATTTTTTCTGCCAAAGGAAATATACACCAGGCTAATGGCTCAATACACTGACCCGCCTCATCTATCACTAATGTTTGAAAAACAAGGCGATTGATTTTGGCATCATACAAGCCAATAGGAGTGCCGGCAATGACATCGGCTTCTTCATACAATTTATCTTCGTTGTATGACTGTAGCTTTTTTATTTCTATCCGGATGTTTTTTACTTCCTGAAATAAAAGATTACGTTGCTCTCTTTCGGCCTTACCAAAACTGCGTTTATATTTCAATGCCATTCTGCGAAATTCTTCAGCCCTTACTTTTAATTGTTTTATTTCTTTTTGTTGTTTACTATTAGCTAAACGGCCTTCCGGAGTGTGAGCAAAAATGGCTTCATCTACTTTACTGGTATTGCCCACCCGTAACAATTTAACACCCTGTTGTATCAGGCCTTTGGCAATATTATCAACTGCTGTATTGCTTGGTGCCGACACCAATATTTTTTCTCCTATCTTAATTAATTGTAGGATGGCTTCAATTAATGTGGTGGTTTTTCCGGTGCCGGGCGGGCCATGTACAATAGTAATTTGTTCGTTTTTAGTAATGGCTGCAATGGCCTGCTGCTGACTTTCATTTAGGTTTTTGTTTTGAAAGTTGAGTGATGTATTGGCTGATTTGCTTTGTGTGGTAATCGTTTTGCCATGCAGTAGTTCAAAAAGATTGAATAAGGGTTTATTATTCTCGAGTTCAGTCAGCACTTTTTTCATAATGCTGGTAGTTCGGGTATCAGGACTTAGTTTAATACCGACGCCATCATCTTCTATCCAATCTGGAAAGTCGGGAGCAAACAAACGAAATTCACCATTTTTCCCATCGAGGTTTATCAATACTCCTTTCACTGGTTCCTCACCAGCAATAAAACATTCAATGGCAGCTCCGTCTTTAAACAGATTAGCTTCCGGTGGAAAACTGAGTTTGAATGTTATTTCCGGGTAATCGGCATAGCCAAAATTTTTGCGGATAACAATGATAGGATGCAATGCCAGCCCTTCAGCTTTTAATTGTTTTAAGGTGTGCTGTTGATCTAAACTGTATCGCTCTGCCTGTTCTTTTTCTTCCAGATTGATGCATTGCAATAATTGTTGAATTTGCGGGTGCATGTGGTGAAAATAGGACGGAACTGAGGAATAAAAAAATGTGAAGCGGTAAATAAAATGTATTTCGTTTATGTGTGTATTTTAGCAAACAGAAACAGTGCAAAAAGTAAAACATGAAAGCAGCAACCATCAACGAATTGAAGCAGGAATTAGTAAACACTTCTCCGGCAACATTAACCGAACTCTGCCTGCGACTGGCTCGGTTTAAAAAAGAAAACAAAGAATTGCTGACCTATTTGCTTTTTGAAGCCCACGACACGGTGGCCTATATTGCAAGTGTAAAAGAGGAGATGGCTTCGCAATTTGCAGAAATCAACAAAAGCAATGTATATTTTGTAAAAAAAACATTGAGAAAGATTTTGCGTACCACCAACAAATACACCCGTTACAGTGGTCTGGCAACCGTAGAAATTGAATTACTCATTTATTTTTGTACTAGCATGAAAGAATTAAATGTCTCCATTACGGGCAACCCGGTGCTCTCCAATATTTATTTAAACCAATTAAAAAAGATAAATAAAACTATGGCAACCCTGCATGAAGATCTGCAATATGATTACCGGAGGGAAATTGATGCATTATAAACCTTGTACTATTTTTATTTTTGAAATAAATATTTTAAGACAAAAAAACTACTGCTAAAACATTTCAAGAAAAACTTTACGCTTTATCTATCGTGGTTTAAATTCATACTATTAACGGAAACTATAAAATGCTTGCAACCCAACAAATAATTGATCAAACAAAAAAATGGATCAACGATGTAGTGATAGGATGCAATTTTTGTCCCTTTGCTTCCGCTGTTGTAAAGCAGCAAAAAGTACATTACCAGGTAGAAACCAGCAAAGCTATAAATACTTGCCTTACAACTTTTTTGCAGGAAATAACCAGGCTGAATGATGATACTGCTATTGAAACCAGTTTCATCATCTTTCCCAACTCGTTTCAGCAATTTGATGATTACCTTGATTTGGTTTCATTGGCAGAAAAGCTATTAAAAAAAGAAGACTATGAAGGTGTCTATCAAGTGGCAAGTTTTCATCCTTTGTACAGATTTGCCAACTCATCAGAAAATGATGCAGCCAATTATACTAACAGATCCATTTATCCTATGCTGCATTTGTTGCGAGAAGAAAGTATTGACAAGGCGTTGAAAAACTATAACAGTCCGGAGAATATTCCGGAACGCAATATTAAGTTTGCACAGGAAAAAGGGTTGGCTTATATGAAAATGCTGCGGGATACCTGTTTATAATTTAATAAGCAGATTACGATTGCTTTAGCCATCCGGTAATACTCATTCTGCAACGGTTAGCTTTTGTCACCTCATGTTCCATTTCATTGCTTTTAAAAAATACTCCTGTTTGGGAATGCGGTAAAATTTTTTGTGTACCGTTATCCTGATATACCAGTAATTGCCCGCCGTCTTCCTCCAGCCAGTTTTCATTTAGATAACTGATTAGTGAATACTTTCTGTTACTGTCATTTTTAAACTGGTCTTTATGCCGCTTATAAAAACTACCTTCTTCATATACAGCATAATGAAACTCGTAATCATTAATGCCGGTATAGCAGGTGCTGTTCAGGTGGCCGATAAAATTTTCTGCCAGCTGTAAAAATTCCTGTTCATAACTATTACTGTGGCTTTTATCCATCCAATAAATTTTATCGCCCCGCATTTTTTGATTGGCATCTTTTAGTT
The DNA here is from genome assembly GCA_031415255.1 of Chitinophagaceae bacterium. GTDB lineage: Bacteria > Bacteroidota > Bacteroidia > Chitinophagales > Chitinophagaceae > JJ008. The sequence goes on from JANORJ010000160.1 coordinate 12,831, forward strand.
GGCTATTCCCAATACCGGCATCGGTCATCATTTCATCTCGTTGCAATTGCAGTATGTTTTGCTGCAAACCAACCGAAAGTCTTTCAGTTAAAAAACCGGTGTCTATTCCCACCTTGTTATCCAAGTAACTGTCAATCAGCAAATCAAATTGATTTTCCATTATCGTAGTTGAATCGGACAAGGTAGTTCTTTTGGTTCCCCGCGGAGAAGAAAATATCAGGTTTAATACCAGATCCCACAAAGACACAAAGGACACTAAAAAATATGATCGGTTATACTACTTTGTGTTCTTAGTGTCTTTGTGGGAAATGCTTTCTTCAAAACCGGCACTGCTTCTTAAAACCAGAACTCTATTACCACATTTAAAATAAAGTTCCTATTTTCATTTGACGGTAGGGAACTTGGCTGTTTTATTGGTTGATGAAAAAATATTTCTACAATTGATTAATAAACTTCAAATCAAAAAATGAAAAAAACAACAATAAAATTCATGGCAGTGCTTAGCATTACTGCCTTTTTAGTTAGCTGTGGCAGCAAGTCAGATAAGGCTAAGGAAGAGAAAACAACGCCAGATAGTACTACGATAGCTACCAATGAGCCGCCTGCTACTGCACCGGGAGAATTAAAGTTGATTTGTAAAGATATGGGGGAGGATAGCACGGGTATCCCGCATTTTGATGTAATGCTTTTAAAAGATGGAAAAGAAACAAAAATAAAAACTATCAATGGCTGTGGCGACATACCCAAAGCGGAATATAAAACCTATGATATTCCTGTCGAAGCTATTGCGGCCTGCGGTGGATGGTATGCTGGTGCCGGAGATTATTATTATATCACTATGCTGAACGGTAAGCCAACTGTCTTTGAAGGCTGGCAGGATGAAACCCAGAAAGAAAAGGGATACCACTGGAAAGAAATCATCGTTAAATAAATTTTCGCCTGTAAAAGTAAAAGCCGGGTTTAGTAATCCGGCTTTTTATTGTAAAGTATATAAAGAAACAATGCACCAACTAAATTTTATCAGCTACAATGCGTTGATATAGGTGAATGGTTAATTGTAATTATACTAAATTTAAATTTTTCTTCATACAAATACTGGTTTCCATACCACTATACTGTCCGTAATTAGGGATAATAGTATAACCCATCTTTTCGTAAAGATGTACCGCTTCTGGTTGGTTATTACCGGTCTCAAGTACCATTGCAGCAACTTTTAATTCAGCAGCCCATTTCTCCAACTCAGTAAGTATAGCCGCACCAATTCCTTTTCCTCGTTGCTCATTGGATACATACATTCTTTTAACCTCTACAGAGCCATCGTCAAATTTCTTGAAACAACCACAACCAACAGGCTGTTCGTTGTAATATGCTAACACCACGGTTGGCAGATTTTGAATACTATTGAACCGACTGTAAAAATCCTGTAAGGTGCCATACCTGTCCTGCAGGTCTTTATCCAGCAACCTCACCAGTTCATAAAAATGGTTGTCCTCGCTATTGGTTCTTTTAAGAGTAATCATTTTATATGTTTGCCGGGTTTTTCCATTTTTTGCTTAATCGTTCTATCGTTCCTTTAATTCTTTCTATTCTTGTTTCGGCTCTCTTCGCCGTTACTATCCATTCGATGTATTCTTTTTTGTTGGTAAACGAAAGTGATTCAAAGTAAGCAGCTTCTTTTTTATTTTTCTTTAATGCGGCTGTCAGGTCATCCGGCAACTTTACTTCTTTAGTAGTTGGGTTTACCCAATTAAATATTTCTCTTTCTTCTTTTGGTTTTGCTTCTTTCTTTTTATCGGCTTCAGTTTTAGCTCTAAAACCAAATGTGCTCCAGGTTTCATCAAAACCAATTAGGCTTATCCATGTTAGCTTATCGCCTTCAGCAAGCAAGCAATCCCATCCTTTATCTCTTGTA
>JANORJ010000161.1:0-1697 GCA_031415255.1 Chitinophagaceae bacterium
AAAATGGTTCTGCCTCTTTCGTTTTTTAATCTTGCATCGGGTAAATTCGTTTCTTCACCTGTTACTTTTAATAACTCATCGCCTAATGCGTCTATTTCTTTGGCAATGGCCCGCATAAAATCAGCCCGTTGCTTCAACGAACATTTTCTGTAAATATGAAATGCTTTCCATGCCTGTTGCATTGCACTTTCAATCATTTCTGCACTTGCATCTTGGTACGCCATAAATAGTAGTTCTTTATTGTTAATTATTAATCTTATAAAACAGGTCTTTTAGCTATTCCATTATTGATAGTTTTCAAAACTTTTTCTCTCTCTGCCCCTTCCAATATCAATCTCGGTGCTCTTACATATTCACTTCCGATTCCGGTTTGCGTAGCGGCCAGTTTAATGTACTGAACCAACTTTGGATGTATATCTAATTCTAACAAAGGCATGAACCAGCGATAAATTTTTGCAGCCTCTTCTATCTTTCCTGCTTTCACCAGATTGTAAATGGTTACTGTCTCTTTAGGAAAAGCACAAACCAAACCAGCCACCCAACCATCGGCACCCAAACAAAGCTCTTCCATGGCCAATGTATCCACTCCACATAAAATTTTGAAACGGTCACCAAAACGATTTTTCATTCTCGTAAGGTTGGTTACATCTCTCGAACTTTCTTTTAAAGCGGTAATGTTTTTACATTCCACCAACTCATCAAACATATCAGGCCTTGTATCAATTTTATAATCCGGCGGATTATTATAAATCATAATGGGCAGCTCCGTTGATTTTGCTACTGCTTTAAAATAAGCGATGGTTTCCCTATCATCTGTTTTATATCGCATAGGCGGCAATAACATGATACCATCGACTCCCCACTTTCTTGCATTGGCTGCCTGTTGTATTGCATCCTTTGTTGTACTTTCTGCAATATTTAATATCACCGGAATTTTACCGTTCAGGTATTCCACAGAAAACTCAACGAGTTCTTCTTTTTCTTTTTCTGAAATAGTGCTGGCTTCTCCCAGCGAACCACCGATGATGATACCATTAACACCAGCTTCTAACTGTGCTACCAGATTTTTTTCAAACATATCCAAATCCAGCTTATCATCAGCAGTAAAAGGGGTGAGCAGTGCAGGGAAAACTCCTTTCCATTCAAAAGACATACTAATAGGTTTAAAATGTGGCTAAAGATAAGGCATTCAGAATTTTAGCACCGGTTATTCATCAATCGATTGATTATGATAAACGGAAAGATAAGGGTGAGAGAATTTTGCTTATTTTGCCATTTAATAAATGACTGCTTCTTCATTAAAAACAAACACTCATGAAACGAATTTTTACGCTAGTTACTAAACTGCTTTTATTTGTTTTCTTTCCAGGTCTCCTAATTGCTCAGAATAAAAATGATTATACTATTCTGCTTAATCCAGGAAAATTTATTCCTGCGGAGAATACTACCAGCCTTACCAAAGGTTCAGATGTATTTCAACAAAGTTTATTTAGCGGTAAACATTATGTTACTATACAGTTTAGCTCTTTGCCAACAGAAGCCATGAAGGCACAATTAAAATCAGCAGGTATCGAACTGCTCGATTATATTCCTAACAATGCTTACACTGCGGCGGTGCGTCAGGATATAGATATAACTGTTCTAAAAAACTTTTCCATACGAAGTGTAATACAGTTAACCGCTCCACAAAAAACGAT
>JANORJ010000162.1:0-9794 GCA_031415255.1 Chitinophagaceae bacterium
TATGATGCAATACAGGAACATACAGGCACCGATGTAAGCCGGATGAATGAAGAACAACTTCGTTCTGTTTGCAAACAATTGCATATTGGCGTTGACAACACTATGGGCAAGGGCAAACTAATTGATACACTCTTTGGTGAAAAATGCGAGAAGAATTATGTGCAGCCGACATTTATTATTGATTACCCGGTGGAGATGAGTCCACTAACAAAGAAGCACCGTGACAAACAAGGATTGGTGGAACGTTTTGAATTAATCATCAACGGAAAAGAAATTGCCAATGCCTACAGTGAGCTCAACGATCCGATAGACCAACGGGAACGATTTGAAGAACAAGTAAAGCTTGGCGAACGGGGTGATGATGAAGCCATGTTTATTGATTACGATTTTCTACGGGCATTGGAATATGGTATGCCGCCTACATCCGGTATTGGTATTGGTATTGACAGACTTTGTATGCTGCTAACAAATAGTGTTTCTATACAGGATGTGTTGTTGTTTCCGCAGATGCGGCCGGAGAAGGGGCAGGAGGTAAGTGAGGAATCAAAAGATAAATAATTTAAAAAGCCATTCGTTTTGAATGGCTTTTTAAATATAGCTTGTTCGCTTTTACACAAACAAATCATTATACAACGCTGCTCCCGGCACTACCGAATATTTTTCCAAATCCGTAATACCTTCTTTCGCTAGCACTTGTTCATCAACAAATAAGTTGCCCGTACACTCACCCGAAGGTTGGCGAAGAATAAAATACGCAGCATCTGCCAATATATCTACAGTGCGGCTCATGTTAGCCAGCATCTGACCACCCAATAAATTTCTTACTGCGGCGGTATCAATCGTTGTTCTTGGCCAGGGGGAGTTGGCGGCAATACGATCTTTCTTTAATTCTTTGGCCCAGCCAACCGTCATCATACTCATGCTGTATTTGGTGAGTGTGTAGGCTACATGCTTTTCAAACCACTTTGGGTCAAGATTGATAGGCGGAGACAACGTAAGTATATGTGGGTTTGCAGATTTTTTTAAATGAGGTATGCAGGCTTTCGTTACCAAAAAAGTTCCCCGCACATTGATGCTATGCATCAGGTCAAATCGTTTGGCTTCTGTTTGCTCCGTAGCCGTTAATGAAATAGCGGATGCATTATTAATTAATATATCAATGGCACCAAATGTTGCAACAGCTTTATCAATTACATTTTGAACCTGATCTTCAAAACGAATATCACATTGCACCGCTAATGCTTTGCCACCGGCCGCTTCTATTTCTGCTGCTGCAGAAAAAATAGTGCCGCCAAGTTTGGGGTTTTCTTCCACACTTTTAGCAGCAATAACAATGTTGGCTCCTTCGGCAGCTAATTTTAATGCAATAGCTTTTCCAATGCCTCGGGTGCCACCAGTGATGATAACTGTTTTGTTTTGAAATGACATATGGTTATTTTTTGTTTTTCTATGTGTCTATGCTCCTATGTGGTTCCAATTTTTTTTACCACATAGGCACATAGTAAATGGAGGACTTCACATAGATTAGTTTAAAAATATTTTAATACTCCGGCAGCACCGGTTTTGTTTGTACAATATCCTCAATTTTTTGCATTACGGCTGTATCCAATTTTTCCATGGCATCCATTGCTTTTAAATTTTCCAGCAATTGTTCTTTTCTTGTTGCACCCAAAATAGCAGTAGTTACGTTTGGATTTTTTATACACCAGGCAATACTTAGTTGCGCCACCGACATACCCAGCTCATTCGCAAGGCCGCTTAGTTGTTTTATTTTCTGTAGAAAATTTTCTTTCATCCAGCGGTCTTTTAACCAATCAAATCCTTCAATCGCAAAACGGCTGCCTTCAGGAATGCCATCATTATATTTACCACTCAATAATCCGGATGCCAGCGGACTCCAGATAGTAGTGCCCATTCCTACTGTTTTAAATACCATCAGAAATTCATTTTCCATTTTATTCCGCTCCAGCAAATTATATTGTGGTTGTTCCACCGAAGGGCCAATCAATCCATACTGCTGTGCCGCCCGGTGTGCTTCCATTATTTCCACCCCACTCCATTCGCTGGTGCCCCAGTATAATATTTTTCCCTGCTGAATCAGGTTGTGCATTGTCCATACCACTTCTTCTATCGGCATTTTTTTATCAGGCCGATGACATAGATACAAGTCGAGGTAATCAAGCTGTAGTCGTTGCAGTGCTTCATGGCAGGCTTCCATCAAATGTTTTCTGCTAAGCCCCGATTGGTTGGGTTTGTTTTCTTTTCCCCGCCAACCCCAAAAGGCTTTGGAAGAAACAGTATAAGAACTTCTATCCCAGTTTTTCCTTTTCAGCACACGGCCCATCATCTTTTCACTTTCTCCCAAAGCATATACTTCAGCATTATCAAAAAAATTAACGCCATTGTCATAGGCAATGCCCATCAGCTCATCAGCAATGCTGTCATCTATTTGTTTATGAAAACTTACCCAACTGCCGAATGACAGTACACTTAATTGCAAACCAGTTTTGCCCATGTAGCGATATTCCATATGTATGTTTGTGGTTTTTAGTTTATTGTTTGTAGTTACAGCAGGTCATTTAAAGCTGTGAATCCTAAAGATACTGATTGAAGTTTAAGATTAGTTGAAGGAGCTATGATAGTAAGTGTGAAATGTTCGTCGACCCTTCGATAAACTCAGGGCCAGTCATCAGACACTATTTCGGAAAACCACTTTCTGAAACCTTTAGGATGCCGGTAGGATAACGAAAAGTAATTCTGCTAAAATCCTGCGTGGCTTCCAGTCCTTTTCCCGGATATATTTTTTTGTCCGGGGTGCGATACTCTGCATAGTTATCGGAGTAAAAAAGTTTTGTATTTTGATCCCACCAAAGATCCTGACACTTCAGTGTGTCGCCGGTTCTGCTAATCACCACCACACTATCCCAGAGATACACCTTGTTCAGGTTCTCATAATATTTTCCCTTTTTGCTATCAAGCCAGCTTTCAATGACGGTGCTGCTGTCATAAAAATCGCAGTGCAGCGATTTTGGAAACTCGGCATACACTGTATCGTCAAACACCCTTAGCATCAAGGGTGCTTTTAGTTTAGCTCTTAGTTTTCCTTCCTGGCTCAGCAGGCTTTCAACGTTTACTACTTCTTCCTTCATCACCACCCTTTTGGTAAAATCGGTTATCACTTTTTCATCGTTCTCACAACCACCAACAAAACAGCAGCCTGTAAATAAAGCTGCTGCCTGAATAATTTTTTTATAGCGAGAAAAGTTAATCATACTTACGTTTGATGAACCAGAAATCGCTGAGTGAAAAGCCCAACGAAAACCTGAATGTACTTTCCTTTAGTAAGTTATCATTATTTCCTCTTTTGCCATATTCAAATGCAACATTGATAAGGGTAACTTGGTTAGGAGCCTGACGGCTGATGGCTACGGGCAAGCCCATACCAAAGGAAGCCCCGAATTGCGGTGTAGCCTTTTTTACTTTTACGTAATCGGGACCCACAAAAAATCCAAACCGATAAGCCACGTTACTAAAATAATTTCTTTTTGGTAACGGGTTCAACTGTGCACCCACTTTTACTTGCCAGGTATTTTGTACAGAATCAACCTGGTTATAAAAACGATATTGACTCCAGTTTTGCTGAGAAAAATCAACACCAATCAACCATCCACCTTCCTTACTTGGTATCGCAGATTTTTGCGCTACAAATCCAATGGTATAAGAAGTAGGGATTTCGATTTTACCTTTTATATCCTTTCTGTCAGATACACTATCTAACCGCAGGTTGCCGGAATTATCATCATAAAAAAATGTTTCCCGTACTATATCCTGTGTTGCACTTATTTTTTGTCCCCAGTTGCCATAGGCGCCAACGGTCAGCATAATTTTACTGCTAAGCGGAACCTTGTATTGCAATCCTGCATTAAAATATAAACTGCCGAAATTAGTTTTTGTTTCATAGTTGGCCTGATAATAATCAACGGTATCATTAATGAGTGTTCGTCTCGTACTATAATCTTTTGCTCCAAAATAATAACCGCCATTTATACCAACACTTAACTTCTGTTCTCCATTAGTTGTGTTACGTTGAAAAATACTAAACCCTGTACCGATCGAAGCAAGGTAAGCACCGCCTTCACCCTTATAGTTTGTGGTAGCACTATCAATAGGCAATCCAGTATTCGGATCTTTTAATCTTTCGTTGCGAATAATGTCGTAGCTAATTCTTGACATGGGACGTAATCCAAAACTTAAACCCCAATTATTTTTTACAGGCAACCCCACTTGTATATAAGAAAACAACGCATTGCTTGCAGTAAATTTTTTTGCCGCCGTAGGATCGTTTAATGTGCGGTTTTCAAAGTTTAATCCAATATCAAGTATAGCTCTCCCGGAAATTAATTTTTTTGATTTTGCTTCCAGCACCGCCTGAAAGGCTGAATAAGAGGCGGGGTTGTTGAAATTAACTGAAAGAAAATCTGTGTAACCAGCAGAAATTCCACCCATGCCACGGTTGGTAATATGTGTGGGGGGAACAAGGTCTCCAATACCATATCTGGAATAAGGAGAGTTATCCTGCGAAAAAACAGGGGAAACAGCGGTAAAAAGTAAAACCAGTAACGTCAGGTAAAATCCACGTAACGTATTGATTATCTTAGGGGTTATTAACTTCACTAATTGCATACAAACCTTTAAATATTAAATCAGGGTCTGCAAATATCTTGTTTTTAAGGTGTGAAGCCAAATAGACTATATCACCCCCGGTTAACAGCACGTTAAAGTTCCTGAACCGCTCCCTGTACGCCTCTATAAAGCCATCCATCTCTTTGGCCATGCCCAGCACCACCCCGGTCAGAATATTCGTTGTTGTATCGTATCCAATCAGGGGCAAATTACTGTCGGCTTTTATCAACGGCAGTTTGGCGGTGTAATAATTTAATGCTTTCAATCGCATTTCCATGCCGGGAGAAATGGCACCGCCAACAAACTCATGATATTTATTAATAAAGTTGTAAGTAACGCAAGTGCCAAGACCAATTACCAAGTTATTTTTATCTGGGTAATAATGTACCGCTGCTGCAGCTAATGCCAACCTGTCTGCACCAATAGTTTCTGGTTTGCCTACCGGTGTAGTGAATGCAACTTTGGTAAGATGACTGAGTTTATGAAATTTTGTTTTGCTGGCCAGCAATTCTTCTATGGCGGTGTTATGATCAATGACAGAAGATAGAATTGATTTTGTTGGCTGAAACTGATTGATGAGTGATTGAATGGTTTCAACAGAATCATCGGGCAGCACCATTACTTGTTCCAGTTCCGCATCTTGAAAGATGGCGGCTTTTTTTCGGGTGTTACCAAAGTCGAAGCAGAGTGTTGTTGACATGATTACATTTTTAAGCAAGTTTACATTCCCAAATCTACCCCGCCCAGGTTTTTAAAATGTCCGTTTAGTTTTATTTTTTCTTTCAATTGTTCCATACCAGCCAGCATTGGTATCACTTTGGCTAAATGTCTTTTTACATATTCCTGCCGTTGTCTTTCATCCAGCAGTTTCAGCAGTTCATATTCCTCTTCTATTGAAAGCCCCATATGATGTGCCACTTCATAAGCTATTAATTCGTTGTCTTCTTTTTTTTCACCGGGTCCTGTAGAAAAATCCTTGTCCACTTTTAATAGCTGATGCAACTCCCGGATGCTTGTCATTACTTTCCGCATAAGCTCCGGCACCCCCTTTTCATAGTTATCAGGATAGGTAACAATGGCACCGCTGTATAATTTATCGGGCAAATCAGTTATCATTTCCAGTATGCGGAAAACTTTTACTCCTTTTGTTTTAATATCCATCTCACCACTGTCATACAGTTTAGACAGCTCAGTTATTTCTACCATGCAGCCATATTCCTGTATTTCATTTTTAATAACTGCCGGAACACCAAATGGCTTCTTTGCAAGATGACATTCGTTTATCAGTTGTTTATATCGTGGTTCAAAAATATGAAGGTTAAGGCTTTCGCCGGGATACACTACCGTGTTGAGAGGAAATATGGGAATAAAATTGGTCATTTACCTGCCGTTATTATTTTTACTGCTGATGAATAATAGAAGGATGTTTAGGATCCAAATGAATTTCCTGAACAAAAAACTGCGGGTTGGTTACAAATGCTTTTATTTCTCCTTTTAAAATAACATCAGATAATAAAGTGTCTGCATTAAACACAATAGGCTTTTGTTTTAAAATAAGGTGGGATGCTGTTTCACCTGTAATGGCATAGGCATGTGTGCAATCGTGGTAGCCAGCTTTTTTTACATGTTCAGAATAATATTGCGGCAGCATATTCTTTACCATTACAGGACTCCATTTTATTAACCGTAAAGGGCTGATAAGTTTGTAAAAAAATTGTTTTCTTTTTAAAGCATCTGTTACTTTTTCATGCTTACTATACCCGAAATAAACCAGCTGCCAGTCGTCGGGCAACTCATTAAAGACTGCCGGAAGTTGAGAAAGGTTTTCAGTCAATGGGACTATATCATCTTCGAATATTAAAACCCGTTGATATTTTTGTTCAACTATATGTTCATACAATTTACGATGCGACAAGGCACAGGCTACTTCCCCTGCATTCATTGCCTTGCCCACCCGGTTATGCTTTTTTGATATGGTTTCATCATATACCTCATGGCCTTTTTTAATTTTCTCCCAATCAAATAATTGTTTGTCTGCACCCCAGAAAAAATCAAATGACAAACCTTCTAATTGTTTTTTTACCTGTATATGCCTGTCTTTTGCTCTTTCGATTGAAACAACAAATATTTTATCGAAATAATTCTCAAGAAGCCCGGCAATGGCGGTCTCTATCATCATTTTTTGTTTTATTGTTCAAGTTCTTTTAGTCGTATGTACTTTAAAAAGGTGTAATGAGCAGTCATTTTAGCACAGATATATCCGTAATAGCCATCTAAAAATCCGGCTTTCAAAATATAATATTTAAAAAAAGCAAACCCAGATGCTATCCAGCATTTTAATAAGGATACTCTTTTACCCTGCTTGTGATATTTTTCAGCACTAAGCATGGCGTAGTTTATCGTTTTAGTTGCATAGTCTTCAACGTCCTTTATTGTCCGGTGCAATATGTAGCCGGATAGTCTGTTTATTACCGAACCAACCGGGATAACTAATTTTTCATGTACCGGTTCATTATTCCAGCTTACGGTCTTCCGGTTAAATAAACGAATATGTTTATCCCCGCCCCATTCTCCGTATTTTAAATATTTATTGCCGAGAAAATTTTTAAATTTTATCACATAGACTGCCTTCTCATCAGTTAGTTTTAATGTCAGCAGCGACTGTTTTAGTTCATCATCAATGGCTTCGTCTGCATCAAGAGAAAGTATCCAGTCGTATTTGGCGAATGTCATACTTGTTTGTTTTGTTTTTCCATAGCCTTCCCATAGGCCCTGGTGTATTGCCACATTAAACCTGCCTGCTATTTCAAGGGTGTTGTCCGTACTGCCATTGTCATACAAAATAATATCATCCGTAAGTCCATAAAGGCTTTCCAATGTCTTGCCAATAATATCGGCTTCATTTTTACAAACTATGATTACTGATAAGTGCTGCATTTCATTACAAAGGTTACATCTTTTCCCGATTCAGATACTTCCAACCCATAAAATGGTAAAGAATAAATAAAATATGGTACAGCCATCATTACAATAATCAGCATAAAAATGAGGAGGCTTTCCATGAATGCTGTAACTTGTTCCGCATACTTTTGTAAACGTATAACATCCCGTTCATTCTATGTGGCAAGAACTATTAAAACAAATGCAGCAGGGCGATGTAAAAGCTCTTGCCCGCAGCATTTCGCTGGTGGAGAATGAACTGCCGGGTTATGAAACATTTTTGCAATCGCTACCTTCTTCCACTACAAAAATTATTGGCATCACCGGACCGCCGGGTGCAGGGAAAAGCACTCTGGTGGATGGTTTAATTGAACTACTTGCTAATGCCGGAAAAAAAGTAGCCATACTTTGTATTGACCCCTCCTCTCCTTTTAATCTTGGTGCTGTACTCGGCGACAGAATAAGAATGAGTGACTGGTACACACATCCCAATGTATTTATTCGTTCGTTGGCAACAAGAGGATCAATGGGTGGATTGCATCCAAAAATTATTGAGATCACTGATTTGCTAAAAGCATTTCAGTTTGACCATATCATTGTAGAAACAGTAGGTGTGGGACAAAGTGAAATTGAAATTGCCGGGCTGGCTGATGTTACCGTGGTGGTGGTAGTTCCGGAAGCAGGTGATGAAATACAAACAATGAAAGCCGGGTTGATGGAAATTGCCGATGTGTTTGTGGTTAACAAAGCAGACCGTCCCGATGCGGATACATTTGTAAAAAATTTACAGATGATGTTGGCGCCTACTTTTAGCAAACATTACAATGAAGTGCCTATAGTAAAAACGGTGGCGTCGCAAAAAGAGGGAATGAAAGAATTGCTCGATATCATTACTCATCAGTTACAGAAATCTCATTTATCAGATAAAACATTCTGGCTGCTGGCCGAAAGAGCTTTTTACCTGATTGAACAAAAAAGAATGAAAGGCGTTGATAAAGTTATGTTGAAGAAAGAAATTGAAGCGATATACCAAAAAGGTAATTTTAATCTTTACAAATTTATTGCTGACAAATAATAAGTATGGAATTAATTCCGAATGAAGGCCTGCCAAAAATGGCTAAATCCGAACCCGCAGGTATTGAAGTGCAACCGGGCAAAATTTATTCTTGGTGCAGTTGCGGCCTTACTCAAGAGGAGCCTTTTTGTGATAATGCGCATAGAAATATAGCAGGTTTGCCTTTTAGAAGTATAAAAGTAAGTTTTGATAAGCCACAAGTTGTTTGGTTTTGTCAATGCAAGCGGACAAAGACCCCGCCTTTTTGCGATAGCACTCATACGGTGAGTTAGAATTCAATAACTACTTCGTAATTCTTGCAGTACATAAGTTGTTAAGACCTGTGGATTTTACTTATTCTCCAGCCAGTTAAATCTTGTTAATTTGTCAGGACTTAATGAAAAAGATTTACCCGTATTGCAAATTTAGCTCTGCTGTCTTCAAAAGAATTTCAGCCATCTATTTCTTTGTTTTCTCTTTTTCATTTTTTAGCTATTGTCAAACCAATATCAGTGGTGTCGTTAACACTTATCATAAAGTAATAGAAATTATTCCAGCTAAAGCCTGTGTTCGTGTGGCGAATATAACAGGGCTGTCTGTAAACAACCGGGTGATGCTGGTGCAAATGAAAGGTGCTTCAATTATTACTACCAATACTTCCACATTTGGAGACACTACTTCATTAAATGAAGCCGGCAATTATGAGATAGGAACCGTGTGTTATATAATCGGCGATTCAGTTTTTTTATTTCATAATTTGTTAAACACCTACAATACTTCATCCGGCAAAGTGCAGTTAGTTCAGTTTGCAGAATATTTTTCTGCCAATGTTGTTGACACTGTTAAAGCATCATCATGGGATAGTGCTGCCGGAACAGGTGGAGTGATTGCAATTTTTTGCGATCAGGATTTAACATTGACTAAACCAATTTATGCTGATTCAAGTGGGTATAGTGGTGGTGCCTTTCTTCAAAGTACAGGTACATGTAGTGATGCCCTTCCCGCAAACAGTTATGTTTATAATGCCTCAACAACTTCACCACAAAATGGGGCTTTTAAGGGAGAGGGGGTGGCGATTTTTACCGCTACACAAAGTGGCGGTCGTGGTGCACCAGCC
>JANORJ010000163.1:0-4574 GCA_031415255.1 Chitinophagaceae bacterium
ATGCAGGGGGATATTTTAATGCGGCCGCTACCTATAATCCACTGAATGTTACAATTGGAACATCGGGCATAGCAGGTACGATAAGTGCAGGCTTCCAGGGCGGTAACCGCAATGAATATTATGCGGTGTATATCGACTATAACCGCAACGGTAATTTTACCGATGCCGGCGAAAAAGTGGCAGGCCAATCGGCAATTACAAATGCAAACAATTATAAAGAAGGATTAAAATAATAATGAAACTTTTATTTTTTATTATAATTAGTGTATTATTATTTTCTTGTTCAGATAATAATTTGCCACGAGGTATTTTGCCTCAAGAAAAAATGGAGCTAATGCTTTGGGAACAAATGAAAGCAGATGCATTTACAAAAGAATTTATTTCAAAAGATTCCTCAAAAAATTTGACATTAGAGAATATTAAATTACAACAAAAGTTATTTGCGAAATATAAAATTGATAAAGATGAATTCTATGATAGCTACGAATATTATTTAAAGCATGATGCTTTGATGAAAGATGTATTAGATTCTATTGTTGCAAAGCAAACGAAGATACATCAAAAAGAATTTGAACAAAAAATGAGCGGTAGAGGAGTAAATAATTACGAAGATATTTTCAAATTAAAAGAAATGCTTAAACCGAAAGCAGCATTCAAAATGCAAGACTCTCTAAAATTTAATGATGTAATTAAGAAACCCGATTTTATTAAAAAAATTGATTCTGTAAATATTATTCAGTCATTTAGAAAAAAAAGTAGAAGTAAAAAAATTTTACCAGCAGAATGATAACAATTATAAATGTAGCATGAATAAGTTAAAAAAAAATGCTGATGAAGCTATAGCTGATATACAAGATGGGCAAGTGCTTATGCTTGGAGGGTTTGGGCTTTGTGGTATTCCTGAAAATTGCATTGCAGCATTGGTAAAAAGGGGAGTTAAAAACCTTACTTGTATTTCTAACAATGCAGGAGTAGATGATTTTGGTATTGGATTAATGTTGCAAAAAAAGCAAGTAAAAAAAATGATAGCTTCTTACGTGGGCGAGAATGCAGAATTTGAAAGACAATTATTATCTGGTGAGTTAGAGGTAGAATTAATACCACAGGGAACACTAGCTACACGATGCATGGCAGCTGGCTATGGTATGCCTGCTATATACACACCAGCAGGTGTAGGTACAGAAGTAGCTATGGGTAAAGAAGTGCGAAATTTTAACGGCAAAGATTATTTAATGGAACTTGCTTTTGAAGCAGATTTTGCTATTGTAAAAGCATGGAAGGGTGATAGGCAAGGAAATTTAATTTACAAAGACACAGCAAGAAATTTTAATCCACTAATGGCCATGGCCGCAAAAATTACCATTGCAGAAGTAGAAGAATTGGTAGAAGATGGAGAATTAGATCCTAATTTTATTCACACGCCCGGTGTTTATGTGCATCGTATTTTTCAAGGAACAAATTATGAGAAGCGGATAGAGCAACGGACGGTGAGGAAGAATAGTGAGTAGGCAGTGGGCAGTGGGCAGTGGGCAGTGGGCAGTGGGCAGTGGGCAGTGGGCAGTGGGCAGTGGGAAGTGGGCAGTGGGCACATTAATATTAGCATTTAAAGGTAAAATAATATAATAATCTATAACCATCAGTTTGCAAATTGCTAACTGGCAAACTGCAAACTGCCAACTGATTAACATGGGAAGTTATACAGACTTAGAAGCTTTTAAAAAAGCATATGCATTGGCTATGGATATATTTGAAATCAGTAAATCATTTCCGCCTGAAGAAAAATATAGTTTAACTGATCAGGTCAGAAGAAGTTCCAGGTCTGTTTGTACAAATTTTGGAGAAGCATATCGAAGACGAAAATATCCTGCTCATTTTGTAAGTAAGCTTACAGATTCAGATGCGGAAAATACAGAAACAGAGATATGGATAAAATTTGCTTTTGATTGTAAGTATATTAATGAAGTAGTTTCAAATGATTTTAAAAGCAGGAGTGCTGAAGTAGGAAGGATGCTTGGCTACATGATCAACAATCCTGAAAAATATTTATAACAATAAAACCAGCAGACTGCAAATTGCCAGCTGGCAACTGCAAACTGCCAACCGACCATGAGTTTCACAGTAGCAATAACAGGCAGGCCCAATGTGGGCAAAAGCACATTCTTTAACCGTTTGCTGGAGCAGCGTAAGGCCATTGTTGATGATATCAGCGGCGTAACCCGTGACCGTCAGTATGGTGTAGCCGAATGGGCAGGTAAATCTTTTAACGTAATTGATACCGGTGGTTTTGTGGCCGACAGCAATGATGTATTTGAAAAGGAAATACGCAAACAGGTGGTAATTGCCATTGAAGAAGCCAATGCCATTATTTTTATGGTTGATGCTGCAACCGGTATTACCGAACTGGATAACAGCATGGTTGATCTTTTACGCAGAAGTAAAAAGCCTGTTTTTTTAGTGGTTAATAAAGTAGATAATCATGAGCGGTTGATGGAAGCCAGCGAATTTTATGCACTCGGTTTCGAAAATATATTTTTTGTTTCCTCCATCAGCGGCAGCGGCACCGGCGAAATACTGGATGCCATTACAGAAAAAATAAGTGAAAAAGATTCGGACGAAGCAGCTACAGAAACCGACCTCCCAAAAATTTCCATCATCGGTCAGCCTAATGTGGGCAAATCTTCTTTACTAAATGCATTGATAGGGCAGGAGCGTACTATTGTGAGTGATATAGCCGGTACTACCAGAGATACCATTCATACACACTATAATCTTTTTAATAAAGAGTTTATGCTGATTGATACTGCTGGTATCAGGCGTAAAGCAAAAGTGCATGAAGACCTGGAGTTTTATTCGGTGATACGTGCCATTAAAGCGGTAGATGAATCGGATATTTGTATGCTGATGCTGGATGCAGGCAAAGGCATTACCGCACAGGACCTTTCTATTTTTGCGCTGGCCGTAAAAAAAGGAAAAGGTATTGTGGTGCTGGTTAACAAATGGGACCTGGTTGATGACAAAAAAACCAACTCAACCAAAGATTATGAAAAAGAATTAAAGAAAAAATTTGCGCCCTTCAGCGATGTGCCCATTATTTTTATTTCGGTAACCGAAAAGCAACGCATATTTAAAAGTATAGAAATGGCGCTGGAAGTTTTTGAAAACCGCAAGAGAAGAATTACCACATCGGTATTAAATGAAGTGATGCAGAAAGTTATTGAAGCATACAGGCCGCCGGTGGTAAGAGGCAATCAACTTAAAATAAAGTATGTAACCCAGTTGCCAACCTTTACACCCAGCTTTGCATTTTTCTGTAACTATCCCGATGATGTAAAAACGCCGTATAAAAATTATTTGGAGAATCAGTTGCGTGAAAATTTCAATTTTACGGGGGTACCGGTAAGATTGTTTTTCAGAAAAAAATAAAGAGTTTTGGGTTTTGGGTTTGTGGTCAGTCGTCTGTGGTCTGTCGTCTTTTAGTTATCAAAATCAAAAAATAAAGCAATGAAAAAATTATTTCTACTTTTAACTATGGCTTCGTTTTTAGCTGCATGCAATAACAGCAGCGAAGAAACAACAACCATTTCTAAAGATTCCATTTCGGCAGATTCGCCATTAATGGATGCAGTGAACACTGCCGATAGTGTAAACAAAAAAATACACGACAGCACCGGTACAATGATTGATACGGTATTAAGTAAGTAGTTTTAACCACAAAAATAATTTCCATAACCCCTTTGGCCGGCAGGCCAACAGGGGCTTTTTTTTACAAACCTATCAGGTTTGCCGCTTGGCTAACGTGGTGAGGGAAACCTTATAGTGTTTGGTTTTGGTTTACGTTTCAAACGCTATAAGGTTTTGCACCGCTGCAAAGGCTGTACTGCAAACCTGATAGGTTTAAAATCTAGGCCCTAAACAATGCAGGTTGTTTGGGGCTTTTTTTATTTTGTAAAAACGTATGGGATATTGAAATATTTCTGCCATGTTATGGTTATATTAATTTATGGGGCTATTTTGTATCGTTAATTTCAATCATCCTTCGTAACTACCGTATCCATCCTTATAGAAAGCTGCTTGCCGCTACAGATAAACCGGAAATCTTAAACATTTTATTTACCAGGTCTGGTCAGTATTGAATATATACTGCAAGGCAAGAGGTTACTAATTATTAAAAAACAAGCATGAAGAAAATTTACCTGTCAGTAGTTTTATTATTCTTACTAAGTTCCGTTTCCCTGTGTACAAAGGCACAGCTTACCGGAACAAAAAATATTCCCAGTGATTATGCTACACTTGCATTGGCCATTACAGATCTGAATGCCCAGGGAGTAGGCGCAGGCGGTGTAACATTAAACCTTATTGCCGTATTCACCGCGTCCGTTAATGGCGAATCTGCCGAAACAGAATCTTTTGAACTGGTTGTAGTTTCTTCGCTGCTGTTATTGCATGCTGCTAAAAAAGATGCGATGGCTACAATGGCTAATAATTTTTTCATACTTTATTTTTTATTTTTAATAATTTGCAGAATTAAAAACTTCACTCCCGACTCCCGACTCCCGACTCCCGACTCCCGACTC
>JANORJ010000164.1:0-3684 GCA_031415255.1 Chitinophagaceae bacterium
CTTTTCCCCACATTTACAAACAGGCTTTGCATTAATTCAAAACTGTTTTTCAATCCGATACGACCTTCTTGTTTGTAGGCCACCGGTTCCACTCCTTTTATTAGTGAATCAGAACTGGTATTTAATCTAATAAGGTCTTCCTTATCCACTTCACCGCTATGGCAGGCATCTATCAGTAATAGTTTTTTTCGGGCCGGAATGCTGTCTAATAAATTTTCCAATTCATCGTAGGGCAATCCTTTTTCTTCTGGTTTATCAAAATTGACGGAGTAAGTTGAAAGATAGTAATCAAAGTCTTTGCTAAGCATACCGTGACCAGAATAAGCAATAATCACTTTATCGTTTTCCGTAGTGTGTTGTAATTTTTGTTTCAGCGCTTTTACATTGCTGATAGTAACGTTTTCGTTGAACAGTGTATCTATAATAATATTGTCTTTATATTTTTCCTTTAGCTTCTTTGCCAAATCCCGGATGTCTTTGCTGCTGTATTGAAGATTATATTGGCTGTCAACAAACTGGTCTATGCCGATACCAATAAAGCGGGTCATTTCTTTTTGCTTAACTGCCGGAGTGTAATTTACTATCAGTGGCATCCGGTAGCTTTCGATACCGTTTACATTGCTGATGGAAGTTTCAATACGATTTTCTCCTTGTGATAATTTTATACTAATTGTTGTGTCAAAATTATTTTTTTCCCGTTGACGAATACTGATACCTCTTTGTCCAAAGACAGGTATTTCATTTATCCATACATTAAAGCGGTCGAGTTTATAAGAAATATCATCTCCTTTAATAATTAGTCTTAGTGTTTCACTATCTTGCTCGTATTCAATAGCATCTCTGTTTGTAATATCAGCTTCAGGTACACTATAGCCGTCTCTAAATGAGGTTGTATCAATACCCAATTTTTTTATTCTTTTCTCATACGCTTTTCTATAGGATTTTATTAATGCTGTATCAGTATTACCGATTGCTTCGAGTACTTTATCGGGACGGTTATACTTTACATCGAGTTGTTCAAAAGTTACAATGCTTGCGGTCGGGGTAACGTAATGTAGCATCTTAACCCCGGTTTGTGTGGACATATAATATCCTGTGGGTACTTTTATAATATAATCATCTGTTTTTAATGATACCAGCGAATAAAGTTGCTTTCCGTTTTGCAAATCAAAGAAAATAATTTCACTATTTCTGCTACAAATAATTTTATTGTTTTCGAACGACACATTTTTAAAAAAAGTATTGTTGCCTAAGTTAATACTACGAATTTCTTTACCAGAATCTGTACTCCATATTTTAACTGTATTATCGTCTGATGCAGTTAAGATGGTTTTGCCATCGGGAAAAAACAAAGCATTTGATACACTTTCAGTATGTGCTTCCAATGTATGTTGCATTTTTCCTGTTTCGGCATCCCATATCCTGGCAATATTATTTCCGGATGACACAAGAATGAGTTTACTATCAGGAGAAAATTTTACACCGTTGGCATATTGTGTGTACCCTTCAACATTATACAGTAAATTACCAGTAGCCACATCCCATATTTTAGCAGTATTATCTTAAGCGGCAGTAAATATTTTTTTCCCATCGGGAAAAAAAACGCCGACTCTTATTTCAAATGCATGTCCTTTTAATGTATAAATCATTTTACCCGTAGCAGCATCCCAAATTTTTGCAGTCAAGTCGCTCACTGGCCCGGTAGATGCTGTTAATATTTTTGTACCATCAGGAGAATAAGTTGCTATGTCTGCACCATATTTACTGATATGTCCTTTTAGATATAACAATGGTTTTACAGTTTCTATATCCCATACTTTAGGAGTTTGATTCCAAAAAAGAGTAGTTAATAAATTTTTGTTATCCGGAGAAATTTCTGCACCGATAACACAACTATTATTTCCACTAAAATTCTTTAGCAGCCCGCCTTTATCTGCATCCCATATTTGGGCTACATTACAAGATGTGATAAGAATATTTTTACCATCTTTTGTAAAGCTTGCATTGTTCAGTGTTCCTTCACCAGCAGTAAAAAGTCGTAGCAATTTTCCGGTAGCCGTTTCCCATGTTCTTATATATGCACCATCTGAAGCAGTTAAAATAGTTTTCCCATTGGGAGAAAATTCAGTACTGATTACTCTTGTGGTAACCCCGTCCAAAGAATTCAATAATTTATAATTTTTTAGACTCCAAGTTTTTGCTGTAAAGTCGGCAGATGCGGTTACCATTTGCCGGCCATCAGGCGAATAAGAAAAATCTGTAACGCCATTAACATGACCTGTTAATACTTGCTCCTGCTTACCATTTTTTGCATTCCATATCCTGATTGTATTATCATAAGAAACAGAAATTATTTTTTCTCCATCTGGAGAAAAAGCAACGTTTCCAATATCAGTTGTATGTCCTTTTAAAGTAACTAACAATTTTCCAGTGGTAACGTCCCACACCGTAGGTGAAAAATTATATACTGTCGACATAACAAGTTTTTTATTATCAGGAGAAAATCTTGCAGTGCTTTTAGATCCAAATTTATTTCCTACTAATGTATGAAGCAATTTTCCCGTAACTGCGTCCCATATTTTAGCTGTCTGGTCTTCTGATGCAGTGGCTATTTTTTTTCCATCCGGTGAATAAGTGGCCATATTCACCTCTTTTTTATGTCCCGTTAAATCAAATACTATTTTTCCGGTTGCGGCACTACATACTTTAGCGGTCATATCTGCGGAAGCAGATAAAAATGTTGACCCATCTGGTGAAAATGTTACTGTATAAACGCCGCCTTTGTGGCCTTGTGTTTCAAAGATCAACTTACCATCAGCAACATTCCAAACCCTTACTACCTTATCATTTGATGCAGTTATTATCCGGTTGCCATCAGCAGAAAAATGAACATCACTGATCCAGTAATCATGTTTAATTGTTAGTAGCAATTTTCCCGAAATTACTTCCCAGATCTTAGCAGTATTATCCCACGATCCGGAAACTAATTTTTTCCCGTCTGGTGAAAATTCTATTCTGGTTATTTTTTCTTTATGCCCTTCAAGGCTATAGAGCAATTTTCCACTCTGACTATTCCATAGTTTTACTGTGTAGTCATCAGCTCCCGTTGCAATCATTTTTCCATCTGGAGAATACTTTGCATCAACTACATTATTT
This sequence comes from Chitinophagaceae bacterium, assembly GCA_031415255.1. GTDB lineage: Bacteria > Bacteroidota > Bacteroidia > Chitinophagales > Chitinophagaceae > JJ008. The sequence continues at coordinate 3,157 of JANORJ010000164.1, forward strand.
GTATGGCCGATAGGAACGACTAGTTGTAATGGTTGGCTAAAAGATTTGACGGCACAACTGCTGCATATTATTAAAAGGAAAATTTTATACATATATAATATTTCAATTTTGATTTTAAAGTTGGTCAATAATATTACAAGTTGTGCAGCTTTACAAGAAAGAGGTTTGGCTTACCACACACTCCAATCCACCGCAATCGTTTCATTTCTGGATGTTGGCTTTTGCAAGCCTTTCGTAAGTTGTTCCACTCTTTCACACACTATCTTTTTCAGTGCACTTATTCGCAATGTTGGATATTTATTCATGGCTTCCAAAATAGAAAAAGTAAAAACTCCGTTCTTTAAATCGTCCCTTTCCAAGGCAAACTGTGTTCCGGCAGCAGCTGATATAATAGTAGCTCCGGTGCTTTTTCCCACATTTACAAACAGGCTTTGCATCAGTTCAAAACTGTTCTTTAATCCCAGCTGGCCCTGGTTCCTATAAGCAACAGGCTTCAACCCTCTTTTAATTTTTGAAGTGTCAAGGCTG
>JANORJ010000165.1:0-7821 GCA_031415255.1 Chitinophagaceae bacterium
CCGATGTAAATCGGGAAGGTCGTTGGTTTAGATTTTCGGTGGTAGCAGGTATTGAGATTTTAGTATGCCACTTTAGCTCAGCTGGTAGAGCAACTGATTTGTAATCAGTAGGTCGTTGGTTCGATTCCGACAAGTGGCTCAGTTTTTTAAAACGGGGCAGATGGCCGAGTGGTTAAAGGCGACAGACTGTAAATCTGTTCTCTCACGAGTACGTTGGTTCGAACCCAGCTCTGCCCACTTTACCCGCCATAGCTTTAGCGACGGCGGGTTGATTTGATAAGTAGCTCTTTTAAATAAAATAAAATTACCAGCGGAAGTAGCTCATTTGGTAGAGCGGTAGCCTTCCAAGCTTCAGGTGGCCGGTTCGAGCCCGGTCTTCCGCTCCATTTCGATTACTGCCTGCGACGGCAGTGGAAAAGCCGTTGTAGCTCAGTGGTAGAGCACTTCCTTGGTAGGGAAGAGGTCGTGAGTTCGATTCTCACTAACGGCTCTATGGGCTTTTTGTCTGACAGTTTGTTCCGATTATTTCGGGAGTCTCCGGCTGACAATTAAAAGTAAAGTCGGAGTATTGCTGAGTAGAGAACAGAAAGCACAAAAGTGATTCTCTTTTTCTCTTTCATTGAAAGAGAAAAAGAAAACAGGTCAAAGACCGCAACAAAAGCTGATAGTAGTAAAGCTGCTGGCTTCATAATAAACAACAATAATAATTAAGTAAAACACAATTTAAAACCGATAACAATGGCAAAAGAGACCTTTAAGAGGGACAAACCCCACGTAAACATTGGTACTATTGGTCACGTTGACCATGGTAAAACCACATTGACTGCTGCAATCACCGAAGTTCTTGCTAAAAAAGGTCTTGCGACAGCCAAAAAATATGATGAAATTGATGGAGCTCCTGAAGAAAAAGAAAGGGGTATTACTATCAATACAGCTCACGTTGAGTATCAAACAGAAACTCGTCACTATGCTCACGTTGACTGCCCAGGTCACGCCGACTATGTAAAGAATATGATTACTGGTGCTGCGCAGATGGACGGTGCTATTCTTGTAGTTGCTGCCACTGATGGCCCTATGCCACAAACTAAAGAACACATTCTTCTTGCCCGCCAGGTAGGTGTTCCTACTATGGTGGTATTTATGAATAAAGTTGACCTTGTTGAAGATCCTGAATTATTGGAATTGGTGGAAATGGAAATCCGTGAAGCTTTGACAAAACGTGGTTTTGATGGAGATAATACTCCAATCATTAAGGGTTCTGCTACTGGTGCTTTGGCAGGTGATCCAAAATGGGTTGGTGCAATCGATGAATTAATGGCTGCTGTTGATTCTTATATTCCATTGCCTCCACGTCCGGTTGATCTTCCGTTCCTGATGTCTGTGGAAGATGTATTCTCTATCACAGGTCGTGGTACAGTTGCTACAGGCCGTATTGAAAGAGGTCGTATTAAAGTAGGTGAAGCTGTTGAGATTGTAGGTCTTGTAGAAGCCCCTCTCAATTCAACTTGTACAGGTGTGGAAATGTTCCGCAAACTGTTGGATGAAGGTGAAGCTGGAGACAATGCAGGTCTTTTATTACGTGGTATTGAGAAAACTCAAATCCGTCGTGGTATGGTTATTTGCAAACCAGGTTCTATCACTCCACACACTGATTTTAAAGGCGAAGTTTACGTATTAAGCAAGGATGAAGGTGGACGTCACACTCCATTTTTCAACAAATACCGTCCTCAGTTTTATTTCCGTACTACAGACGTAACCGGAGAAGTTGAGTTGAATGCTGGTACTGAAATGGTTATGCCTGGTGATAACACTTCAATTAATGTGAAGCTTATCCAACCTATCGCAATGGAAAAAGGATTGAAATTTGCAATTCGTGAAGGTGGCCGTACTGTAGGTGCTGGACAGGTGACTGAGATTGTTAAGTAAGCAAGCAGATAGTTTTTTACCGTTATCCGAAGTAAGGCTTAATTGGTAAATAACTATCTTTGAAACATAATGTTAAGAGCTATTGGCTAACCGCTAATAGCTTTTAGCTTTCATACGGGCATGGTGCAACGGTAGCATACGGGTCTCCAAAACCTTTGATCTAGGTTCGAATCCTAGTGCCCGTGCAGAGTAATTTGCACAACTTGTATAATTTTGGAGGTGCGATTTGCAATATTTAAAATTGAGAAAATATGAATAAGATCGGTACTTATTTTAAGGAGTCTTTCAAGGAATTAACTGAGAAAGTTACCTGGCCTACTTGGCCACAACTTCAGCAGTCCACTATGATTGTGCTGGCTGCCACCGTGGTTCTTTCATTCGTTGTGCTGGGCATGGACTTTGTATTCAGCAACGGGTTGAAATTTGTATACCAGCTGTTGAAATAAGCAGGTTAAGGTTTTTAGCTCCGGAAATGAATTTTACTGGCGAATAACATGTGGCGGCTAATAACAATAATGTTCACATGAAATAAAAGATAATGGAAGCAACAACAATAAATACAGATAGCATACAACAGGAAACCACCAAATGGTTTGTACTCCGTGTTGTAAGCGGTAAAGAGAAGAAAGTGAAAGAATACTTGGATAAGGAAGTTTCCCGTGGTGGATGGGAGCAGGTAAAGCAAGTATTTCTTCCAGTTGAAAAGGTGTATAAAGTAGCCAATGGCAAAAAAGTAATGCGGGAAAGAAACTATTATCCCGGCTATGTAATGATTGAAATTTCCAATGGCAAACTAACTGATGACTTAAGGGACATTATTAAAAGTACACCAAACGTTATCCATTTCCTTGGTAAAGAAAACCCGATAGCTCTTCGCAAGGCGGAGGTGAATAAGATGCTCGGTAAAATGGATGAGATGGCTGAGGCCGGTGGTGTAAGCATGAGTGAACCATTTATCGTTGGTGAAACTATTAAGATTATCGAAGGTCCGTTCAATGATTTTAATGGGGTGATTGAAGAAGTGAATGATGAAAAGAAAAAACTGAAAGTAACTGTTAAGATATTTGGCCGTTCTACACCGGTGGAGCTTAACTATATGCAGGTAGAAAAAATTAGTTAAGCAGCTTTTAAATAATTATTATGCAGCCATTCACCATCCGGTGGATGGCTTTATTCGTTAATAGAAAAACGGTAAGCTATCTGACAAACAGGTAGGTTTTCAATATGTAGCTTTAAATTACTCAAATCTATTACCCTTTATAAATTCCCGCTATGAAATTTATTTACTGTGTTGTTATAATAAGTGTTACATTTTTTTCCTGTAAAAAAGATGATGTATCAACGCCTTCTTTTTCAGAAGCGAGGTACAGTATTACGGTAACAGGTAAATGGAGTTCCCCTGATTTTACTGTGCCCGGCGGAGTACATTTCACCACTGTGCTGGGAATGATCCACAACAAAGAAACGTATCTTTGGAAGGATGCTGCCAAAGCAAGTCTGGGAGTAGAAAACGTTGCTGAATCAGGAAATATTACTCAATTGCGATTAGAAGTTGACTCAATAATAGGTATAGGTAAAGCAATTTCTTTGATTGCTATTACAGCCCCACCTCCAACAGGAAGTAGTAATAAAATAAATTTTTACTGTAATAGTAATTATTCTTGCATCAGCTTTGAAACTATGCTGGCTCCTACACCAGATTGGTTTACCGGGCTAAGCGGATTTAATTTGTACCAGAATAACAAATGGGTAAACGATACAACAATTAACTTATATCCCTGGGATGCGGGTACAGAAGATGGAGATGTATTTGGATACAATAATCCTGCAACAATTCCGCAGCAAAATGTACATCTGCTTCAAGTTTCGCAGGCTACTGTACTGGCAAACGGTAACCCGACATTTGTTCCAATTGCTACAGTGCGACTAATAAAACAGTAGAAGCCTTTGAACTGTTTGAAAATCTGGGCAAAAAAATATTCCTAAAACCTTTGCCTATCCGCTATTTGCCCTTACCTTTGCCGACCCAATTAGTTCTTTCTATGTCTGCCTTAGTCTTGTTTAAAACAATATAAAAGCAGATAAATGGAAATCAGCGAAGCTAATGCTCTGCTGATCAATTGAATTTGGGAGACTAAGTAACCTTCGAGGCTAAAGGTCGTTAACACCAAAAAAGATAAAATAATGGCAAAAGAAATCAGCGGCTTTGTAAAGCTGCAATGTAAAGGTGGCCAGGCTAACCCCGCACCTCCAATCGGTCCGGCTTTAGGTTCCAAGGGTATCAACATCATGGAATTCTGTAAGCAGTTCAACGCAAGAACACAGGACAAAATGGGAAAAGTAATTCCCGTATTAATCACCGTTTATACAGACAAGAGTTTTGATTTTGTTTTAAAAACTCCACCCGCAGCTATTCAGCTGATGGAAGCCGCTAAAATTCAAAAGGGTTCCAAAGAAAGTAACCGTGCAAAAGTTGGTAAAGTAAACTGGGAACAGGTAAAGGCAATTGCAGAAGACAAAATGCCCGACCTTAACTGTTTTACCGTAGAAAGTGCCATGAAAATGGTAGCCGGTACTGCACGCAGCATGGGCTTGAACGTAGAAGGCAAAGCCCCTTGGGAAAACTAATTAAAGAACCTTCCGCCTTCATCTCGTTTGAAACGAGACTACGGCGGACAAGTAAAACGAATTAAAATGGCATTCATCAGTAAAAAAAGAAAAGTTGTAAATCCAAAAGTGGACGTCAACAAATCATATACATTAAAAGAAGCATCTGCATTGGTAAAAAGTATTACTACCTGCAAATTTGATGCTTCAGTAGATCTTCACATCCGTTTGGGTGTAGATCCTAAAAAAGCAGATCAGGCTATCCGTGGTACGGTATCACTTCCTCACGGTACTGGTAAAACGAAAAAAGTATTAGTGCTTTGCCCTCCTGATAAAGAGGCAGAAGCAAAAGCAGCCGGTGCTGATTATGTTGGTCTGGATGAGTATGTAACAAAAATCGAAGGCGGTTGGGTTGATGTTGATGTTATCATCGCCACTCCATCTGTAATGCCTAAGATTGGTAAATTAGGTAAAGTGTTAGGCCCAAGAAACCTGATGCCAAACCCTAAAACCGGAACTGTTACCAACGATGTAGCAAATGCTATCAATGAAGTAAAAGGCGGTAAAATTGCTTTCAAAGTTGATAAAGTAGGTATCATACATGCTTCTGTCGGTCGAGTAAGTTTTGCTCCGGAAAAAATTGCAGAAAACAGCCTGGAGCTGATTAATGCAATTCTGAAAGCGAAACCTTCTTCGTCTAAAGGAACTTACGTAAAAGGAGTTAGCATGGCCAGCTCAATGAGCCCTGGTATTTCTATTGACGCAAAAGTATTTGTTCATTAATTACAACGGTCAGGCCGCTAAAAGCCTGGTTGATTTATAAGGTCGCAAAAGCGGCCAGACCGATAAAATAAAAAGTCATGACAAAAGTTCAAAAAAACGAAGTGATAGAATTGCTGAAAGGCAAATTCTCACAGTATAATAATTTCTACGTTACCGATACAGAATCATTGACAGTAGCACAGGTGGTTAAACTTCGCCGTGCTTGTTTTGATAAGCAAGTAGAAATGAAGGTGGCAAAAAATACGTTGATTAAAAAAGCGTTGGAGTCACTCGACAGCGAAAAATATGCAGGTGTGTATGATTCATTACACAAAGTAACAGCATTGATGTTTTCGGAAAATCCGAAAGACCCGGCATTGATCCTAAGTTCTTTTCGTAAAGCAACCAATGGTGAAAGACCGGAATTAAAAGCGGCATTCATCAATGGTGATGTTTACACCGGCGACAACAGCCTAAAAGCTCTTACGCAGATCAAAACTAAGAATGAGCTTATTGGTGAGGTTATCGGCTTATTACAATCTCCTGCTAAACGAGTTATCGCCGCTTTATTGCAACATCATGAGAAAGCTGCGGTTACAGCATCTACTCCCTCTGCAGAAGCTAAACATGCGGAGAGTGCAGAAGCAAAACCTGTAGAGAACGTTCAAGCAAAAGAAGGGGTGACTGCAGAAGCAAAGCATGCAGAAAGTTCAGAGGCAAAACCTACTGAGAATGTTACAGCACAAGATGGAGTAAGTGCGGAATCAAAACATGCAGAAAGTGCAGAAAAAAAGGCAGCGGATACTGAATCAACACCTTTAGAGGAAGCAGGACCAAAGCCTGAATAAGAACAATTACAAAGTGGGAAATCTTAATTTTTTCCCTCGTATTTTATAACCCAGGCCTGAGGGTAAACAAAGGCAAATTTTTTTAATAACCCCGCCGGAGTCAAAAACAATGAAGGCGGCAAAAATTTAAATCAAATGGCAGACGTAAAAGCATTAGCAGAAGGCCTTGTAGCCTTAACAGTAAAAGAAGTACAGGAATTAGCTGACTTCTTAAAATCAGAATACGGCATCGAACCAGCAGCAGCTACAGTAGTGGCAGCAGCAGGTGGTGGCGAAGGTGCAGCAGCAGTTGAAGAAAAAACTTCATTCAATGTAGTATTGAAAGGTGCTGGTGCTTCTAAACTAGGTGTAGTTAAAATTGTAAAAGATTTGACTGGCTTAGGATTGAAAGAAGCAAAAGATTTAGTTGACGGCGCACCTAAGAACATTAAAGAAGGTGTTTCTAAAGCAGAAGCTGAAGAAATCGTAGCTAAGTTGAAAGAAGCGGGTGCAGATGTTGAGATTGCTTAATTCTGACTTATTCGCCAAAGCTTTAGCATAGACGAGTACTGAATATTTTTAAAACCCTTCGTATTGCGAAGGGTTTTTTATTGGATTGTGAGGTATGGTGCAATTTTATTATAAACTTCATTAGTCACCGCCATTATTTTTTTTATGTCTTCCACTTTTGAAAAACCCCCATGCTCATTCCGGTAAGCAACAATAGGATTGGCTAAGCTGTATTTAATGTATGGATGCACTTTTAATTCATCAACAGTAGCAGTATTTATATTGATTTTTCTAACAACAGTATTTTCCAATTTCAGGTACTGCTTTATTTTTTGAAAAGTAGAATCGGGTAATCCAAAAGTTTCACCTACCTGGGTTACAGAATAAAAGCCGCCTAATTTATCTCTGAAAGCAATAATCCTTGCCGCCAATTTGCTACCAATGCCGGGTAATGCAATAAGAGCAGTTGTATCTGCTACATTAATATCAACAACAGTATAACGTGGTGTATATGTTTTTACGGGTGGAGCTTCGGTTGGCTGCTTTTCTGTAAAATCTTTATAACTGTTTGTTTCGCCGGTTGATTCTATTTTAATGTAGCTGGCTATTCGCTCAAATTCATTGGGGAACAAACCATAAATTCTTTGCAGATCTTCGGGCTTTTTAAAATGCCCTCCCTTGCTCAGGTAATTTTGAATAGTGTGAATTGTTTTATCTCTCAACCCCAATTTTTGCCAGCCTTCCGTTGATAAAGTGTTAGGGTCAAAATAAAATAATTCTCCTTTTGCTTTATTGTAATAGTTGTTCTTTGATTTGTCATATTGATAAACAGTACTATTATTATCATCATTGTATTTATTCGACTGCTGGTCAGTTTCAGCTTCCTTTTGTTCTATTCTTTTCATAGCAGCAATCCAGGCAGTATCAGGAGTTGCTGGTTTAGAACCTGCACTACGGGATATGGCCTTTGGAAGAAAAAAAATGCCCATTATCAGTATAATGAGTGTGATGATCGCAATTCTGTCACGACGGGTAAAGGTGAGGTAATCAGCTGCAAATTCTTTCCAGTTCATATAGCAGTTTAGACACGCAAAATACAGTATTCAGGTAATCCGAAAAATGGCCAGTTAGTAGTATTTTGGCCGGGTTATTGTTAGCAAACTTTTCTTGTTTGAGAACTATAAATCCC
>JANORJ010000166.1:0-2259 GCA_031415255.1 Chitinophagaceae bacterium
AATGATGAATTGCGCCAGCAATTTATTGATATGGCTGCGGAGCAGGTAAAAGTATTGGGCATGACATTGCCTGACGACAAACTAAAATGGAATGCTGAAAGAAAACATTACGACTTTGGCGAAATAGACTGGAACGAATTCTGGAATGTGGTAAAAGGAAATGGCCCTTGTAATAAACAACGATTAGAAGCCCGGCGCAAAGCACATGAAGAAGGGCAATGGGTAAGAGAAGCAGCAATGGCATTTGCAGAGAAAAGAAAAACAAAACAGAAAGCAGCATAATTAGTAAAGAAGTAACAATGAAAAACTTTATTAGAAAAATTTACTACGGAGATATTCCGGAAGAAAAAGGTGGTGGCGGTTCCTATCAAACCGTTAATGATACAACCAACTGGCCATTGTGGGAAGTATTCATCCGAAGTAAACAGGGACTTGACCACAAACATGCTGGCAGCCTTCATGCGGCTGATACACAAATGGCGATTGAAAATGCAAGGGATGTATATACCAGAAGAATGGAAGGAGTAAGCATCTGGGTGGTAGAAAGTAAATACATCACTGCTTCAAATCCGGAAGAAGCCGGTGAATTGTATGAGCCGGCAGTTGATAAAATTTATCGACATCCAACTTTTTATGACTTGCCAGATGAAGTAAACCACATGTAGTCGTTGATTATACTGATTTAAATGATTTGACTGATGAGTTCACTCTTGATTGATTATACATTACATTTAGCTGATACTACTTTAATTCTTTCACAAAGGAATTCGGAATGGTGCGGTCACGGACCAATATTGGAGCAGGATATTGCTATCACTAATATTTCTCTTGACTTGTTAGGACAATCCAGAAATTTCTATCAATATGCTGCAAAATTAATTGGTGGAGAAGCTTCAGAAGATTCGTTAGCCTATTTAAGAAAAGAAAGAGAATTCAAAAATCTTTTATTAGTCGAACAACCAAACGGCGATTGGGGACAAACAATCCTTCGTCAATATTTATACAGCCAGTTTCAATATTTATTGTTTGATAAATTACAGCAATGTGCTGATGAACAATTGGCAGCGATTGCATCAAAGTCCATAAAAGAAACAGCCTATCATGTTCGGTGGAGCAGTGAGTGGGTTATCCGTTTAGGAGACGGGACAGAAGAAAGCCGGAACCGGATGCTGAAAGCCATTGATGAATTATGGAGATATACTGGGGAGATGTTTGTGCCTGCTGCCTATGAAACTATTGTTGGTGTAAGCGAATTAAAAATTTCTTGGGAAGTAAAAGTAAATGCAGTTCTTTCAGAAGCTTCCCTAATACCCCCTTCGGAGGGTGGGGAGGCTGTTTTTATGCAAAGCGGTGGCAAAGAAGGAAGGCATACAGAACATATTGGCTACATATTGACCGAGTTACAATACATGCAAAGAGCTTACCCGGCAGCACAATGGTAGCAGCCACCACGATAGAACAGAAAAAGGTTTGGGCAATACTCGAAACTGTAACCGACCCGGAAGTCCCTGTTCTTACTATTACTGATTTAGGAATTGTAAGAGATGTAATCCTTCACCCCCCTTTAGGGGATGGGGGCATTGAGGTAATCATCACCCCAACTTATACAGGCTGTCCGGCAATGGATATGATTGCGATGAATATAAAGTTAGCCTTGATTGAAAATGGTTTTCGAAATATAAAAATCACTTCTGTACTTTCTCCAGTATGGACAACCGACTGGATGAGTGAAGCCGGAAAACAAAAATTGAAAGAATACGGTATTGCACCTCCTAATCCAAGGCAACAAGTTTGTAATAACGATTTATTTGCACCTGACGAAGCGGTGCAATGTCCGCAATGTAACTCACACCACACACATCGTATTAGTGAGTTTGGCAGCACTGCCTGTAAGTCGTTATATCAATGTGATGATTGCAAAGAGCCGTTCGATTATTTCAAATGCCATTAGGCTTGCAGAATAATTATCTTCATTATAAAAAAATATTTATGCCTTCCATCCTTTTTGAAATAAAAGACTCTATCGGTTTTATCACACTAAACCGGCCCGACAAACTCAATTCCTTTAACCGGGAAATGGCCTTGCTAATGCACGATGTATTAGACAAATGCAAAGACAATGCTGTTCGCTGTGTGTATATAACTGGTTCGGGTAAGGGATTTTGTGCCGGACAGGATTTGGCAGAAGTGGCCGACCCAAACGGGCCAGGTATGCAGAGGATACTGAGTGAACATTACAACCCAATAGTTACAAGAATA
>JANORJ010000167.1:0-3046 GCA_031415255.1 Chitinophagaceae bacterium
AAAAACCAGCTCATCTGTTAATGAAGAAGGTATAGTATCAGCTTTTCGGTATGCCATGGCAATCATGCGATGACCGGATGCAGAAAATTTTTCTGCTGTTGACAACCATTGTTCCCTTTTTGTTGTGTCCATCGCCACCTCGCTATCTTCATTAATCTCTGTACACTTCAGCAATAACTCTTCAGGGGCACCTTTTGCAAAGACATAATATTTACCATCATGTTCATGCAATGTGGACATGATTTTTGTTTCGCTGGAGAAAGGCTCTTCCTCTTTTTTAAAAAAATCTTTACGTACTTTATCAATGTCTTCGCCCTTATCTTTTGAAAATTTTAATAAAGCTATTTCCAAAGGATCGCCGATTTCTTTTGTTTCCTCCCCTGATTTTTGAATGTCGGCTGTGTTACATAAAACAGCGCATTGCGATATTAATTCCAATTGCTCCTTTTTACCGGTAAAGGGAGCTTCCTTTTTCCATGTACCCGAAGCTGTTTCAACAAACACTACTTCCATTTTATTTTGTGTAAGGGTACCGGTTTTATCGGTGCAAATAACGTTGGTGCCGCCTAAAGTTTCTACAGCAGAAAGTTTTTTGACGATGACATTGTATCTTGACATTTTTAGCATGCCTTGTGCTAAAGTCATTGTTGCTACAATAGGTAATCCCTCCGGAATAGCAGCCACTGCCAATGCAATGGCAGTTTGCAGCATTTCAATAATCGGCTCACCGTTTATTAACCCAATAATAAAAATGACTGCCACTAAACCAATAGTAATTTTGATAAGCTTTTTGCTAAACTCTTCCAGTTTTTTTTCTAATGGTGTGGCAGCCTGCTTTGATGAATGAACCAGGTTGGCTATCTTTCCTAATTCAGTTTTCATGCCGGTTGCTGCTACCAGTATATGGGCATTGCCTTTCGATACATGGGTTGCTTTAAAAGCCATATTGGTGCGGTCGCCAAGGATGGTTGATTCGGGAAGAACAACATCCTTTTTCTCAACGGGGACGGACTCGCCGGTGAGTGCTGATTCGTCAATCAGCAATTGCGTAGATTTATATATTCTTCCATCCGCCGGTATCATATCACCGGCCTCAGTAAATACAATATCACCAGGTACTATTTCTTCAGCATTTATTTCAAACAATTTTTCACCACGAAGTACTTTTGCAGGTATAGAAGAGAGTTTCTTTAAGGCCGCCACGGACTTATGTGCTTTAAACTCCATATAAAAGCCTATTGCGGCATTGATGATAATAACAAGTAAAATGGCAATACCATCCAGCCATTCCTTGAATCCGAAGGACATACCGGCAGCAAATAGCAATAGAAAAACAATAGGGCTTTTGAATTGGCGAACTAATATTTGAAAAGGACTGATTGCTTTGGCCTCGGTAATTGTATTGGCCCCAAAATGCTCAAGCCTTTCTTTAGCTACTTCAATTGATAAACCCTGTTCTGTATTACTATTCAGCAATTGAGTGGCCTCTTCTATAGTTGTTGTATAAAAAGTAAAATCATTTTCAGGAAAGGGATGAATGAGGATATTTTTTGTTTTGACATTCACTACTAAATATTTTTTAAAATGAAATTCACTCTTTCTTCCGGCTGAAGTACCGGAACCTGTATAATTGGAAAACCTAAAGATTCGTAAACCTCAATCAGCAAACCATGAATTTTTTTCTGGGCTACACCATCTTCAGTTCGGGCATAATCCTTTACCAATGGCAGGCAATCGAGAATGAAAATTTTTTTGTACGAAACTGTACGCAATGCCTCTGTTAATTTTTTATCTTCCGGAAGATTTAAAAAACGATAGTAAGCAAGGGCATCAGGAACTGCACGGTCAAGAAAGACAAGAACATCAGGGGAAATTTGATTCTCCTGTTCAATCTGCATATCTAAAACTCCCAATTGAAATTCTCTCTGATTTTTTCTTGTTTCTTCTATTGTTCTTCCCTTCAGACGCTGTGTATCAAGATAATGCCTGGCATGTTCAAAGGTTGTGATGTATCCTCTATCTTTAAGCAGGTTGACTGTAGTAGTTTTACCTGAGCTTGGTCCGCCTGTTATTACATACCAGTTTGTTTGCTTCCTCAAATTATTATTGATTTATAAATGCTCAAAATTCTAATACCACAGAACAAACCCGTTAGTCAATTAAGAATAACTGCATGTTGTAAAAATGCACATGGAAAGATGTTAAAACAATGATTTTAGTCAGAAGGGGCAATGATTTTTGCCTTCCATTTTCCGTACTGCTAAATGATTATTTCAACCATATTAATTTAACTCCATTAATGCCGCTAAACATTTACACAATTCCGAAAATGATTAAATCATTCACACATGATTATCCAAGAGGAAATTAAATCCCGGTTAGTAAGTAATCGTAATACAGGCACCTAAGCCCACATCAACAATGGATAGAGTAATAACTAAAGGCATACCCACCGATTTTAAATATTTTCGGATTTGTCAATTAATATAAAGCACTAAACTTATTTTAGTTTGAAATCACATGATAGAGATTGAAGGACTCATATAAAAAGCCCTCAATAAATATTAAGCTGCAATCTTTCTGCATTCTGCTTCGCACTTTCTGCATACCTCTACAACAATTCTTCACCATAAAAAACATCTTAATCAACAGGCTACTGGAATAGTCTTACACAATAGCCTGTTGATTAAGAAATTTTAGGCTACAACTGTTTTGCATTCTGCCTCACACTTTTTACATTCTGTCTCACACTTTCTGCATGCTTCTGCACATTTTTTACAAGACTCTACGTCTGAATGCTTTTCGCATTCTTCGGCACATGCACGGCAAGCTTCAGCACATACACGGCAGGCTTCAGCACATTGATCGGCTGATTCTGCAGAATTAGCATCCATACTTCTGCATACTGAGGCACACTTACTACATGCTTCAGCACAAGCCAGGCATAGCTTTTCACATAATTCCATGCCGGGTTTTCCTTTGCAATCTGCGGCGCAGGTATTGCATAGTTCTGCACATGCCTCACAGGCATCTATACAGTTTTGGA
>JANORJ010000168.1:0-2334 GCA_031415255.1 Chitinophagaceae bacterium
CTTCAGGATGCAGCCTGTAACTTTATATTGAAATCATATAACAGTGGAGCAGCTATTTCAATTTTTTAAAAAATACAATGCCCTTTCACAAAAAGCGGAAGAAGCTATTGCTGCTATCAGCAACATTACTACTATAAAGAAGAACAAAGACCTGCAGCCCATCGGTCACACTTGCAAAACCATTTACTTCATCAATAAAGGCATTGCCCGTATCTACTATTTTAAAGACGGCATTGATATTACCGAAAATTTTTACTTTGAAAATAGTATCATTGCCAGGGTTGAAAGTTTGTTCACCGGCAAGCCAAGCCGCAAAGCAATACAGATACTCGAAGATGCGGAGATAGCAGGCATCAACTCCAATCAGCTTTTTAAGTTGTATGATACATTTCCGGAGATAGAAAGATTGTTCAGAAAAATATTTGAAGCCGCTTATGTAGAAACAGTTCACCGTATAGAGGGCATACAATTTCATACAGCTGAAGAAAGATATAAAACCTTACTGCAAGAAGCTCCGGATGTGCTAATGCGCATACCCTTGAAATATGTTGCATCCTACCTCGGCATCACCCAGGTAAGCCTTAGCCGCATCCGTGGGCTGAAGTGATTATTTATCATATGATAAATGAATAGCCATTTACAGTAATGAACTTTGTGAAGCAAAATTCACCAATTGGAAACTGTAAAATTGATAAGTTCAGCAACACTTAAAAGCTGGTTGGAGACGGGTAAGAAAGTCTCTATTGTTGACATCCGTCCGGCCAGTCAACGGCCTGAATCACCTATTACAGGAAGTATCCATGTTGATGTGTACGACAAGTTGAAACAAAATGACAAATCTGCTTTTGACAATTTACATCTCGACAAATCAATTCCCGTTGTTACTTTTTGTGGTGGTGGTAAAGCAAGTATGGTAGCTGCCGAAATGCTTTCTCTAAAAGGCTATGATGCGTTTTCATTAGAAGGCGGTCTCACTGAATGGAATAAGTTTAATACTAACGAAGCTAAACCTATAGTGTTATGAAAGTACCCGCCTTATCTAACAATCCAACGTCTGGCATGAAAGAAAACTGGCAGCAGTTCGCATTGCTTGTTCTCGTCAATGCATTCGTAGGTGCCATGATTGGTTTGGAAAGGGCCGTACTACCAGGATTAGGAAAAAATGTTTTTGGCTTGGATGCCAATGCGGCAATACTCAGTTTTATTATGGCCTTCGGTATCACAAAAGCCGTCAGCAATTACAGTGTAGCAAAACTCAGCAAACGATTTAACCGAAAACAAATATTAATGGCAGGCTGGTATGCAGCATTGCCCGTTCCTTTTTTATTGATGTATGCAGATTCATGGGCATGGGTAATTGTTGCTAATATTTTATTAGGCATCAATCAGGGATTGGCCTGGTCATCCACCGTTATTATGAAAGTGGATATAGTGGGACAAAAGAACCGTGGGTTAGCGATGGGCATTAATGAATTTGCGGGTTACTTATCGGTAGGTTTAGCTTCATATCTCGCCAGTTCTATTGCATCCAAGTACGGTTATGCATTCTTTCCCTTTATTCCCGGATTATTTTTTGCAGCTGCTGGATTATTGGTTTCAGTATTTCTCGTAAAAGACACTACCCATTTTGTACATGCAGAGAGCGCCGTAAGCAAAATCGCATTACTGAAAAATGTCTGGAAAGAAACTACCTGGAAACATAAGAACATCAGCAGTGTTACATTAAATGGATTGGTAAATAATATGAACGATGCAGTAGTGTGGGGCCTTTTACCTATTCTGCTACTGCAAAAGAATTTTAGCATACAAGAGATAGGCATTATTGCAGGAGTGTATCCGACCGTATGGGGAGTAATGCAATTATTCACTGGTAAAATGGGAGATGTTTATTGCAAAAAACAAATCATTACCGTGGGAATGTTGACACAGGCGGTGGCAATTGTATTGCTTGCTGTATCATCGCAATTTATTCTACTGGTTGCTGCTGCTGTATTATTAGGATTGGGAACCGCATTGGTATATCCAAACTTTCTTACTGTTGTTGCTGAAAGCTCTCACCCATCACAACGGGCAGAAACTTTAAGCATCTTTCGTTTCTGGCGGGATAGTGGTTATGTAATTGGCGCCCTGCTTGCTGGTATACTGGCAGATATAATAGGCATGAGTGGTGCAATCCATATTATTGCCGGTATTACAGCTTTAGCTGGCATCGTAGCACATGTAAGAATGTGCTGTACGTTAAAAAAAATATTCTCTTCAACAGATTGTTTTCAGCCAACTTATTAAAAAATCATTTGCGATTGTGACTATAATCACCCGATAGCAATGCGGGCA
>JANORJ010000169.1:0-2614 GCA_031415255.1 Chitinophagaceae bacterium
CACATCAATTAATTGATGATACAGATATAGCTTCATTAAAAAGTAAAATACTTTCTTCAGGATTATCAGTTTCACCATTGGCACCACCACGTTTATCAGAACCACGGAAAGTGGAGGCTGATGCCCAGGCAGTAGATACCAATTGTGAAACTGATAATCCTGAAGAAAGTATTTTACTTTTTAATGAAGCTATATCTGTATCATCAATTAATTGATGTGTGACAGTCGGAACAGGGTCTTGCCAGATCAATGTTTCTGTAGGTACTTCCGGTCCGAGGTAGCGGGCAATGGGTCCCATATCACGGTGCGTCAATTTGAACCATGCTCTTGCAAACGCATCATTGAATGCTGCGGGGTTCTCAAAGAAATGTCTGGAGATCTTTTCGTAAACAGGATCTATTCTTAAAGAAAGATCAGTTGTCAACATAAACGGTTGATGCTTTTTTGCTGCGTCGTATGCATCTGGTACTAATCCAGCACCTGCATCTCCTTTCGGTTTCCACTGATGTGCACCAGCCGGGCTTTTAGTTAATTCCCATTCGTATCCAAATAAGTTCTCAAAATAATTATTGCTCCATTTTGTTGGTGTGGTAGTCCATGCTCCTTCAAGACCACTCGTAATTGTATCGCCAGCATTACCAGTGCCATATGTATTTTTCCAACCGAGGCCTTGCTCTTCGATACCTGCACCTGCTGGTTCCTTACCAACATATTTACCAGGATCAGCAGCGCCATGTGTTTTACCTAATGTATGTCCACCAGCAATCAAGGCAACGGTTTCTTCATCATTCATTGCCATACGGGCAAATGTTTCCCGAATATCACGGGCTGCTAATAAAGGATCAGGATTACCGTTAGGGCCTTCCGGGTTTACATAAATCAATCCCATTTGCACAGCCGCCAAAGGATTTTCTAAATCTCTGTCGCCAGTATATCGTTTATCGCCTAACCATTCTTTTTCAGCACCCCAATAAATATCTTCTGCTGGTTCCCACACATCTTCTCGTCCACCCGCAAAACCAAAGGTTTTAAAACCTGCAGATTCTAATGCACAGTTGCCAGCCAGTATCATCAAATCAGCCCAGGAAATTTTTTGACCATATTTCTGTTTGATAGGCCATAGTAATAAACGGGCCTTATCAAGGTTTGCATTATCCGGCCAGCTATTGAGTGGCGCAAAACGCTGTGTACCAAAGCCAGCACCTCCCCGTCCGTCGGCAATGCGATACGTACCTGCACTGTGCCATGCCAGGCGAATAAATAACCCACAATAATTACCATAATCTGCCGGCCACCAATCCTGCGATGTGGTCATCAGTTCTAAGAGATCTTTTTTTACAGCAGCAAGATCAAGTGACTTAAATTCCTCAGCGTAGTTGAATGTCTCACCCATTGGATTAGACAGCGAAGAATGTTGACGAAGGATATTCAATTTTAATTGGTTAGGCCACCAATCACGGTTGCTGGTGCCATTTCCGGCTACTGGCTTATTAGCAGCACCATGATTAAATGGACATTTGGCTTCGCTCTGCACTTTGTTTTCGCCGTTGCTTTCGTTGTTTACATCCAATGCTGGTGTGTCTGGTTTTTTTTCGATTTCACTCATATAGGAAAACTTTATTGATTAAAGATTGTCAAATCTCTGTCATTTAGATTTATCAACCTAATTGATTAAACTTATAATCTCATAGACAAAAACTATGCAATGGCTTTTGTACAATCAGAATATTTAGTGGTAGTAGATACACCCGTTATTTTTTGCCTTTGGGGTATTCGAAAATGTAAACGGCCTTTGTGGGTATTGTGTTAAGCAATGTGTGCAAGCAAATCACCAACAAACGAATAGAGGAGATCATAGCTCCGGCCTTCATGCTTCCGGCAGATAAATTGGGAAGCCAAGATACAAGGCAATGCTCAATACCAACTGCGGCGTAAAACGGTAAAACATTTGTTTTACAATTATTTACGTTTTCCGGCATGGCGAGGTGTTCTTTAAAATTATCACACCGTGATAGTGTATTCTCTCACAAAACGGATAAACTAAAATTTATCTTTTTTTTCTCCACCAACTTGAATATCATCAATTCTTTTCTTAATCATATTTAAAAGCTCTTTTTTTTCGGCAGGCTCAATGTGGTCATCTGAGAAAATTCTACCAACAAACTCCATCATATCAGCACGGGGACCCCTCTCTTTTCCACCTTTGTGTGGTTTTTTGGCATCCTCCATAATCTCTTTGAAAGTGGCAAGAATGAATACAAGGAACAGGATTACAACAATAGTTGTGAGCAATATAATATCTAAATTTTCCATAGCCATTGTTATTTTCTTTTTAAATTAAAGAAGATTAATAAACCCAGTATAGTGGGAGGCCATAATCCAATAAATATTGCTCTCATCGGGTCTTTCAGAATGACAAAATAGTATTCTGATATAAAAATCAGTACGACAGTAAGAACAATTATCAGTATTTCTGATACTTTAAATTTGGAAAACATAGTTGTTGATTTTATTACTTTAATATTCTACTAATTATGACAAACCATTTTCATATACAGCTACCAGTGTTTTTTTAATTTGATCCAATCGGGATAGATAGCTATTCTTAATACTG
>JANORJ010000170.1:0-8519 GCA_031415255.1 Chitinophagaceae bacterium
CAAATTTATTATTGACGACAGCAAAAGGTGAAAAAAGAATGATGACCTATGAAAGTTTGGCTGATGGTGGTTTTGCAACAGGTTCTATGATGGGCTCTGGTGGTTTTATTGTTTTGGATGATACACAATGTGTGGTAAAACATACTTACACATTGGCAAGATTCTATCGCCATGAAAGTTGCGGGCAATGTTCACCCTGCCGGGAAGGAACCGGTTGGATGGAAAAAATATTGTTGAGCATTGAGAACGGAAAAGGAAAAATGAGTGATATTGATTTGTTGTGGGATATACAAAGAAAGATTGAAGGGAATACGATTTGTCCGCTGGGAGATGCAGCCGCTTGGCCGGTTGCCGCAGCGATACGACATTTCAGGGATGAGTTTGAATGGCATATCACTAATGCGGATGATGCGCAAAGAAGGAATTATGGATTGATGCATTATGCAGACCCAATTCATGTGCCGACAACAGCGTAATAAAGAAAGAACGAATTTTTAATATGGCTGACGAAATAAAAAAAGAAGCACCTGCAAATTTTAAAGTCACTATCGACAACATAACTGTCGAGGTGGCTCCGGGTACATCTATATTAACTGCTGCACGGCAGATTGGTGGGGATGTAACGCCCCCTGCCATGTGCTTTTACAGTAAACTAAAAGGTAGTGGTGGTAAGTGCCGTACCTGTTTGGTGGAAGTGGCTGCTGGTTCAGCAGCCGACCCAAGACCAATGCCAAAACTCGTTGCATCATGCCGCACCAATGTAATGGATGGCATGATTGTAAAAAATATTACGAGTGAAAGAGTACAAGATGCAAGAGCCGGTGTAGTGGAGTTTCTTTTATTAAATCATCCGTTGGATTGCCCGATATGCGACCAGGCTGGTGAGTGCCACTTACAGGATTTAGGTTATGAGCATGGCAAAGAGGGTACTCGTTACGAATTCAAGAGAAGAACATTTGAGAAAGAAGATATAGGTCCTTACATACAATTGCACATGACAAGGTGTATTCTTTGTTATCGCTGTACTTATGTAGCTGACCAGTTAACCGATAACCGTGTGCATGGTATTTTGGACAGGGGCGACCATGCTGAAATCTCTACTTACATTTCTAAGGCAATTGATAATGATTTTAGCGGAAACATGATTGATGTTTGTCCCGTTGGAGCATTGACTGATAAAACATTCCGGTTTAAAAACAGAGTGTGGTTTACCAAGCCAGTAGATGCACACCGTGACTGCCCCACATGTTGTGGAAAAGTAACCTTGTGGCAACGTGGTGATGATGTGTTAAGAATTACTTCAAGAAAAGACGAATGGGGTGAAGTACAAAGCTATGCTTGTCCCGACGACGAAGGAGGAGGGAACAAACCGGGCTGGATTTGCAATACTTGCCGCTTTGATAAAAAGCATGCAAATGATTGGGTGATTGAAGGGCCGACCAGCATTAACCGTCATTCTGTTATTTCGCAAGGTCATTATTTGGGTTTGCAAAAACCAAAAGAAACCATTGCAGAAGTAATGGGCGGCAGAGACCCGAAATTGCTGATGGATATTCACAGCATTAGTGATGTGAATAGTGTGGAGATAGCTTCACTGCCGGGTCCTGCAACGAGTAAGACCTTCAATAACACAAGTAATAAGAATAAAGTATAATGTTGCTATATAATAGATATTTTATTGGTATAGTTCTTTGTTTATCTGTATTGTTTTGTACTAGTTGTGGGAGTAAAAAGGCTAATGATTATGTTTGGAAGATAGTGGATGTTGACTTTTTGAATGAAAACTCTTCATCCGGAGAAATGAATCATGATAATTGTTTCTTAAGTATTTCTAAAGACGATTCGTATGTTTTCTTTTTAAATGGCTTTTATAGTGAGGGAAAGGTAATAAAATCAGAAAAGGAGTTTAAAATGTTACGTAGCGAGGATAAGAAACTGGTTGCAGCTTTTAATATGGAAAGGGAGAATAATAGTGAGGCGACAATTAGTTTTACTTTGTTTGACTCGGCTGCTATACAAAAAACAAGCAATGGAGATGAAGTGGCTCAGTCGGTTGAGCTTCCTGTCGGGTTAATGAAAAAAGGATTTCGGCTGGATATAGAAAAGGAAATGAGAGGATTAAAAGCTGACCCATACGTTGTCAGATATAATCATTGGAGAAATAAACCAAAGCATAAGGAATTGGATAAGGAAATACGGGAGAGGGTGAAAAACCATGTTGAGTTTATGCAATTGTATTTTGAAAATGCTTTAGAAACTGGAGCCAGAGTTGTTTCTGAACCCAACCTTTCTTCACCGTTTGAAATTTTTAGTAACGGAGTGTCAATGAGAAAATTTGAAGAAATAAATGACTGGCGGGAATTATTTTTTGATTCCGAAGATGCAAAAAAGGGATACGATATTATTAATAATGAAATGAAAAAAGACTTTGCATTACTTAAAACAAAAAATGCATTTGAATTGAACGCTGATATATTTAGAAAATTATTGAAAACTATTGATTAGTGGAGTTGTTAAATAAATTTATAAACGGATGATTCTTTTGAGTATAGACTTGTGGTTAATTTTAGAAAAAGCACTGCTGATTGGCGGAATCGTCGGTCTGTCTTTCTTTATTGCTATGTACACTACATTGGCAGAAAGAAAAGTAGCCGCATGGCTGCAAGATAGAAGAGGTCCAAACAGAGCAGGCCCATTCGGTATTTTTCAGCCATTAGCAGATGGCGGGAAACTATTTTTCAAAGAAGAAATCATACCACTTGCGTCAAATAAATTTTTATTTATTCTCGGTCCGGCGTTGGCGATGATTACAGCTTTGCTTACCAGTACGGTTATTCCTTGGGCGGCACCATTTGTAACAAAAGGCGGTAATGTAATCCCCATGCAAGTGGCAGATGTGAACATGGGTATTTTATTAGTATTCAGTATTGTGAGTGTGGGTGTATATGGAATTATGATTGGTGGGTGGGCATCGAATAATAAATTCTCATTGATGGCGGCCATTCGTGGCGCCTCTCAAATGGTGTCGTATGAATTGCCAATGGGGCTTTGCCTGATTGCAGTGCTATTCATGACTGGCTCATTACAAATGAGTGAGATTGTAAAAAATCAGGTTGACCATGGCTGGCATATTGTTTATCAGCCGCTTGGGTTTATAATATTCTTTGTGTGTGCATTGGCAGAGTGTAATAGAACACCATTCGATTTACCGGAAGCGGAAAATGAATTGAACTTTGGTTATCATCAGGAATATTCTTCCATGAAGTTGGGCTTTTACCTGTTTGCTGAATACATCAATATGTTTATCAGCAGTGCAGTAATGGTAACATTGTATTTCGGTGGTTATGATATTCCTTTTGTGAATGAAGCAACCTGGGGATTGAGTTCTTTCTGGATGACGGCGATAAGCTTTGCTGTGATAATGGCGAAAATCTCCTTCATGCTGTTTGTGTTCTTATGGATTCGGTGGACAATCCCCCGTTTCCGTTATGACCAATTAATGAATTTGGGATGGAAGAAATTGATACCATTGGCATTGGCGAATATGATTATTACGGCGGCAGTGTTACTATTGTTGAAAAAGTAGAGGCCTCCCCAAACCCCTCCGCAAGAGGGGCTTTGCTGTGGCACAAGGCCAGCTTATTTGAAGATGCTGAATTGTTATTCGAAGAGTTCTTAAATGGTTAGGTGCTTACCCCAAAGGGGTAAAATATGAATAGCCCCGGATGCAATCCGGGGAAATAAAAATGACAAATGTATTCCGAACCCCGAAGGGGTTCAATATGAGTGACGATGGGTGAAACCCGTTGCAAAGAAATAACCGAGAGTGAATTTTTGTAAAGTATTTGGGTAGTTGAAAATGCTGAGTAGAATTACCGAATGATGAAGTGAGTGACACAACGGAAGATGATAGTAGCAATACAGTTGACAAAATATATATTTGCGAAAATTTTAAATTCCCCTTTAGGGGACAGGGGTAGTATGTTAACACAAAGAGCAAAAGAGGTAGACCGCAAACCAATGACTTTCTTAGAGAGTATTTATCTCTGGAATATCATGAAGGGGATGGGTATTACTATCAGTCACTTGTTTAAAAAGAAGGCGACAATTAATTACCCGGAGCAAACGAGAACCTTTTCTAAAGTGTTCCGTGGTTTGCATGTGCTGAACCGTGATGCAGAAGGTAGAGAAAATTGCACCGCTTGCGGCTTATGTGCTGTCGCTTGTCCGGCAGAAGCGATTACGATGGAAGGTGCGGAGAGATTGCCCGGTGAAGAAAATTTATACAGGGAAGAAAAATATGCAGCCAAGTATGAAATAAATATGCTGCGTTGTATTTTTTGCGGTTTGTGCGAAGAAGCTTGTCCGAAAGATGCGATTTATTTATCGCAGACTTTTGCACCGGCTAATTATGGAAGGAAAGGATTTATATATAAAAAGGATGATTTATTGATACCTCACCCGGTAAATGATAAAGAGGCGTATGAAAAAGCATTGGGAGAGAGAATTATTAATTAATAATTGTTAATTAATAATGGCCCGAAAGGGTAAAAAACTGGTTAGAGAAAATGGGAATTACACAGTTACTTTTTTGGTTTCTTTCAGTGGTGGCACTGTTCAGTGCCTTGATGGTAATTACCAGCAAAAATCCTATATACAGTGTGCTGTGGTTGATAGTTACCTTCTTTGCTATTTCAGGGCATTATATTTTATTGAATGCACAGTTCCTCGCCATTGTAAATATTATTGTTTATGCTGGTGCTATCATGGTATTGTTCCTGTTTGTGATAATGCTGATGAACCTGAATAAAGAAACTGAGCCGCAAAAGAACCGCTGGTTAAAAATGGCGGGTGCGGTGGCGGGTGGTTGTTTGTTATTGGTGTTAGTAGCTGCATTAAAAGATACCGACATCAAACAACAACAGGCGTTGGTAAATGAAGGAAGTATTGGATTGATTAAAAATTTAGGAAAAGAATTGTTTACAACCTACGTAGTTCCATTTGAGATAAGCAGTATATTGTTTTTGAGTGCAATGGTAGGTGCGGTGGTTATTGGAAAGAAAGAATGATTTGAAGATTTGGAGATGTGCCGATTAGGCAATTCATTTCCAAATCGAATAATCTTCAAATTGACAAATTGATTTTATGCCTATTAATTATTACATATTTCTGTCTATCGCCCTATTTGCCATTGGCATTGTAGGTGTATTGACACGTCGTAATGCGATTATTATTTTCATGTGCATAGAGTTGATGCTGAATGCCGTGAATTTATTACTGGTAGCATTTTCAAAAATGCACTACCTGAAAAATGCAGCGATAGATGCAACTGCCGGAACAGATGGGCAGTTATTTGTATTCTTTATTATGGTGGTGGCGGCGGCTGAGGTAAGTGTGGGGCTGCAATTATTGTAATGATGTATAGGAATATCCATTCAGTGGATGTGAATTTTTTGAACAGGTTGAAACATTAAAAAGCCCCCTAAATCTCCGTCGGTAGGCGGAGGACTTTTGGAGCTTCAAAGTATAGATGGTTATTATTATTTTGAAATATTAAACTGAAAGACTCTTAAGCCCCTTCTCCTTGGAGGGGCTTGGGGAGGCTAATTTTTATGCAGAATGTGTTGCAAATAGTATATCTGATTCCTCTCTTACCATTGATTGGTTTTTTTATCAATGGTTTGGGAAGAAAACATTTGTCGAAATCAGCGATTGGTATTATTGGTTCTGGAGTTATACTTGCTTCTTTTGTGTTGAGCATCTGGGTGTTTTTGCAAGTAAAAGGTGGTAATATTCATGAAGCTCATTATTTCGATTTTATTTCAGTTGGCAATTTGAAAATTCCTTTTGCTTTTAAAATAGACCAGCTTTCCTCTTTATTCCTTTTAATAATAACCGGCGTTGGTTTTCTCATTCATGTCTATTCTACTTCTTACATGCATGAAGAAAAGCAAGAGCATTTTGGAAGATATTTCGCTTATCTCAATCTCTTTATCTTTTCTATGTTGCTGCTCGTAATGGGTGCCAACTTCGTTATCATGTTCATCGGCTGGGAAGGAGTGGGGCTTTGTTCTTATTTATTAATTGGTTATTGGTTTAAGAAACAGGAATATAACAAAGCAGCGAACAAGGCTTTCATCATGAACCGTATTGGTGACCTTGCTTTCCTGATTGCTATATTCTGGCTGATACAAAAACTCGGTACCGTTTCTTACAGCGAAGTATTTACCGCCGCCAATTTAGCCAAACTGAGTACAACCGATGTTACTGTTATCACTTTATTATTATTTGTTGGTGCTACTGGTAAAAGTGCACAGATACCTCTATATACTTGGCTGCCCGATGCGATGGCAGGTCCTACACCCGTTTCAGCATTGATACATGCGGCCACCATGGTAACGGCCGGTATTTATATGATTGCCCGGAGTAACTTATTGTATTCTATGTCGCATATCACCATGGACATAGTGGCGTATGTTGGTTTGGCAACAGCGTTATTGGCAGCAACAATAGCTCTCAAGCAAAACGATATTAAAAAAGTATTGGCCTATTCTACTGTTAGCCAGTTAGGGTTTATGTTCCTTGCATTAGGTTGCGGTGCTTACACGGCTGCAGTATTTCATGTAATGACACATGCCTTCTTTAAAGCCCTCATGTTCCTAGGCAGTGGTAGTGTAATACATGCAATGGGTGGCGAACAGGATATCCGTAACATGGGTGGATTGAGTAAGAAACTTAAAATAACGTTCATCACTTTCCTTATCGGGTGTATTGCCATTGCAGGCATACCACCGTTCAGTGGATTCTTTTCTAAAGATGCTATCCTGCTAAGTGCTTTTGAAAAGAATCCGGTGCTGTATGGCATTGCTTTATTTACAGCACTACTGACAGCTTTCTATATGTTCCGTTTGTTGTTCATTACGTTCACTGGGAAATTCAGGGGTACACATGAACAAGAACATCATTTGCATGAAAGCCCTGCCGCAATGACGATTCCATTAATTATTCTCGCAGTACTATCTATCATTGGTGGCTTTGTAGGAATACCTGAAGTGTTCATGCACGGCGGCGATAAGTTGGGAGAATTTTTATCACCGGTTATCAAATCACATGGTGAACATACCGTTTCTCATTCCACAGAATATATGCTGATGGGTTTGTCAACAGTATTGGTTCTTGCTATGATACTATTTGCCTGGTTTAAATTTAAAAACTACCAGCGAACAGAAGCAACAGGTTTTGTCAAAGTGCTGGAGAATAAATGGTATGTAGATGAATTGTACGATAGGATAATTGTAAATCCGTTGAATAAATTTGGTGAATTTTTGAAAACTGTAATAGATAAATCAGCGATAGATGGTTTAGTGAATGGAGTAGGAAGGCTCGTTAATTACAGCAGTCGTCAACTTCGGTTGCTGCAAAGCGGACAAGTAGGTAACTATGTATTGCTGATGGTGGTAAGTATGGTATTGATTTTTACAATTCAATTCTTTCTACGGAAATAATAATTTATGAGAGGGAAGGAAAATTATAATTTACAAAATTTAAATACCCCTTTAGGGGATAGGGGCATATGATTCCTGTTTTACTGATATTAATTCCATTGCTGACCGGATTGGCTACTTTCTTTTTTAAGAATGAAAAAAATGTGCGGTCATGGAGTCTTGGCGTTTCACTATTTACCCTTGGCGTTTCTGTAATGGGTTTATCATTGAAAGGTGACGCTGCTGCACTTGCTTTTACTGGAGAATGGATGCAGACCCTGGGTAGCAGCTTCTCGGTGAAATTAGATGGAATGGGACAGTTGCTTTGTTTGTTAAATGCCATTGCTTATCCGTTAGTCATTCTTGCCACTTGGAACAGTTCGTATAAAAAATCCAATAACTTTTTTGCCCTTATGCTATTGGCACAAGCTGGTATGATGGGAGTTTTTCTTGCCACAGATGCATTATTGTTTTATTTCTTCTGGGAGCTGGCATTGATACCTATGTATTTCTTATGCTCACAATGGGGCGGTGAAAAAAGAATTGCCGTTACTTTTAAATTCTTTATTTATACGTTTATTGGTTCTCTGTTAATGTTGATAGGTATTTTATATATCTATTCTCACACTCCAGACCATTCTTTTTCTATTGAATCTTTTTATAACGTGGTGTTATCCCGTAAGGAACAGCATATTGTTTTCTGGCTCATCTTTATTGCTTTTGCTATTAAGATGCCGATTTTTCCTCTTCATACATGGCAGCCCGATACCCGGAGAACTTACCGGTTAGAGCGCCAACGCCGCCCAAACCGCCAACAGCGAAACTGGCAGCAGCAAAGGTTTCCCCGAAGGACGGGCCAGTGGCGAAGCTGGCAGCGAAGGCGCCCGTATCAAAGCCGGCCCTTAAACCGCTCCTGGCAAAGGCAGCATCCAAACCATCAGCGTCTAAGGCGCTGCCTCAGGCCACAAGCAAGGCCGGGCTGGCCAAAAGCGTGCCCGACAAGGCGAAAGCAAAATCGAAATCGCTGGCAACGGC
>JANORJ010000171.1:0-2146 GCA_031415255.1 Chitinophagaceae bacterium
ATTGGAAAAAATAAAAATACTCTCCAGTTCAGTCTTGATATTTTCAACTTGGGCAACTTGTTAAACCCAAGCTGGGGCAAAGTAAAAGCAATCAATGCAAGTTCTATTCTAATTCCTCAAAATCAGAATTTACTTGTTCCGGGTGGAGCAGTAGTACCCACATTTAGACTACAAACTGACAGAGGCCAGATTGTTACCAGAACTTTCAGAGATAGGTTAGATTTTAATTCTACGTACTACATGCAATTTGGTTTTAGGTATTTGTTCAACTAATCGTTTAATTACACTTTATAAAAAATCCCCGTCTCGATTAAAAGAGACGGGGATTTTTGTTTTAAAGATTGAATGTTTTTTAAAACCTATTTTAATCTTAGTGCTTAACTTGAAAATTGAATATTTCGGATTTGATATTGAATATTGCAATACATAATATTCAATACCCAATATTTAACTATCAATAATCGACTAAGTGAAATTTCTGAAAATTTGAAGTGGTTACTAACTACTTACTCCAGCCCCACCGTAAAAACTCAGGCATGGCTCTGCCCCAGGTAGGCACATCATGTCGGCCATCTTTCAATTCGAGGTACTCAATATCATTTTCGGCAGAATAACCTTTTTTCACCAATTCCTTTATCAGGTCTTGTGTATCATCAATAGAATCTATAATGCCGTTTTGATTACGGTCTTTCAATTCATCCATATTTCCACATTGAAAAAAAAATTTCAGCCAGGGAGCATAATTTCCTTTTCTTATCTGCTGATGAATGATGCGGTGTTTATCATCATCATATGCTTCATCTTCCTGATCTACATTTCTCCACCATAAGGAGCCGGAGAACACACCTACTTTACTAAACTCTTCGGGGTGGTTCCACACAATATCCAATGCCATTAAACCACCTAAAGAAAAGCCGGCAAAAGATTTTTCCCGGAATGAGCGGACAGCATACTGCTTACGTATAAAAGGTAATAACTCTTCAAAAATAAAAGAAGTGTATTGTCCTGCTTTTGCACCACGGCCATTATAGTCCGGCACATCAGCCACACCATATTCCATTTTTCTATCAGCACTACAGTGAATAGCTACACAAAGCTGCGGAGCTATTGCATCAACACCATTGTATAATTGTTCCAGAATAGACACAAAGCCCATTTTCTCCATATCCTGGCCATCATTAATAAGGAGAAGACTCAATTGCGATGGGTCAATCACATTACGGGGCAGATAGAAATCAACCTTTACTTCACGTTTTAAAAAGCTGGATTCGATGGAGGTATTTTCAACCAGGATTCCGGATACATTCGTCCCTTGCATGACGTCAAAATTAAGGATTTCTTCAACAAGTCCGAAGTTAGAAGTAAGAGCTACGACAGCTCCGGACTACTGTTTCGTACTTCGTAACTCTTAATTCATACCTGCCAGTATTAATTTGTTTATTTGACCGCTACAGGATAAATTTGATAATGCCGCTTCAGTTGTTTAGAATCCTGTACCGGTCAATACATTAATCATTCAAATAAACCCCTGTTTATGAAAAAAATTGGAATCCTTCACGGCAAGGAACGTTCATTTCCCGAGGCATTTGTGGCCAGAATAAATAGTAAAAATGTGCCTGGCATCACTGCGGAGT
Organism: Chitinophagaceae bacterium; assembly: GCA_031415255.1. Classification (GTDB taxonomy): domain Bacteria; phylum Bacteroidota; class Bacteroidia; order Chitinophagales; family Chitinophagaceae; genus JJ008. Next base: position 1,635 of record JANORJ010000171.1, read on the forward strand.
CTGTCCGTATTGACAAAGCCATGCAGGGCGAACACAGTGGTTATACTGTTATCATTGACCGTATTTCGCAGGATGTACCATTTTACCGCACCTGGTTAAAGAATGCTGCCGTTACCGGTACTGCTGTTATCAACAATCCTTTTTGGTGGAGTGCTGATGATAAATATTTCAACAATTGCCTGATGACAAAAATTGGGGTGCCTGTTCCCAAAACAGCTATCATTCCATCAAGAGATTTGCCCGATGATACATCGGATGAATCATTCAGCAATCTTGCCTTTCCACTTGATTGGGATAGTATTTTCAGTTACACCGGTTTCCCGGTTTATATGAAACCATTTGCCGGCGGTGGCTGGAAAAATGTTTATAAGATTGATAGCAAAGAAGATTTTTTTAGCAAACATGCAGAAACTGGACAGTTGGTAATGCTATTCCAGGAAGAAATTGTTTTTACTGAATACTATCGTTGTTATTGTATTGGTGGCAAACATGTTCGCATTATGAGTTATGAG
>JANORJ010000172.1:0-1571 GCA_031415255.1 Chitinophagaceae bacterium
TCGGATTCTTACTCATCACCTTTTTTGTAATTACAACAGAACTTGCCAAACCAACAGTAATGGATCTTTACATGCCAAAGGATGGTAAGCCGATGCCACTTGGCCAATCCAATGCACTCACTATTTTATTGGACAATAATAAAATGTATTACTACCATGGAGAATGGGCAGCTGCCGTTAATGCGAAAGCTATTATTGAAACAAACCTCCACGGAAAGGGAGGCCTGAGAAAAGTTATCGGGGATAAATTTCAACAACTGGATATGTCAGCAAAAAACAAAGAAGGACGGGAAGGTTTAATGGTGCTTATAAAACCTGGTCGTAATGCTTTCTACAAAGAAGTGATAAATGTGCTGGACGAGATGACGATAAACAGAGTAAAAAAATATGCGATAGTGAAAATGACGGGAGAGGAAACTGTTTGGTTGAAAGGCCGATCTAAATCTGATTAATGTTGCAATACTATAATTATTTTTTTTCAAAAACAATAACAAGGTATTTGTTTACAAAGCCATCTTTGAACAATGATTTTATACGTAGAAAAAATTTGCTCGGGTGTTTAAAATAATAGAGTAGCATATTTTTTCGTAGAGCAGCTTCCCGGCCTTTTCTTTTACCCAATAATTTAAAAGGCTGATAAGATTGGATTTGAACAAATGACATAAGTTCCTGTAACCCATTTTTTTCAAACATTTTTTTAAATGTTGCAATCGTAAAATCCTGTTTATGATAAGGGTTGGCATCCATTGATGGAGTAACGGGAGCAGAAGCTATAAAACGGCCACCTGCAACAAGTTGCTTGGATAGATGTTGTATAAAAATTTTCGGTTCATCTAGATGTTCAATCGTTTCCAGACTGATTATTGTATCAAAAAGGGCAGACGATTGAAAAGAAAATGCATCCGAAAGATGAAACTCAATAACTGGGTGCATGTAGTTGTTGTTTGCATACTCAATTGCTTCTGTACTATTATCAACCGCAAAAATCTTTTTAACTTTTTCCCTATACTCAGTCGCCAATAAATAACTTCCGTAACCACCTCCGCAAGCTATGTCAGCAATAAAACCCGACGCAAGATATTTTCCTGCATAATGATATCTTTCCAGGTGTAACTGTAAAGTATCATTCCCGGCAATTTTTTCCTTTTTACCATCGCCATCAGGATAAATCCTTTCAAGACTTGAGGTTGTAGGCTTATTTTTCATTTTGAATTTTACTGGCTTCATCAATCGCTTCTTTTCTAACCACCTGTGTAATGGTCTGCTCCAGCTTTCGTATGCGGGCATACAATTTTAAAATAACAAACCAGAAAATAATAATACTGGTATAAAAAACAAGGTCGGCTCCTCTGCCCACACCCAGCTTATTGGCAAGCTGGTTGGTTATATTTGGGAAAAGAATAAAAGTAGTGGCAGCAGCAATTAAAAAAAGCAGCAGTAAAATATCAAGTAGGCTGTTGCGGAGCCGTATAAAAAAATAAACAGCAATAAATGCAACGCCGGTAATAAGCAGTATTTTAATTCCGTTCATTCAAATATTTTGTGTAAAACTAAATCAAAAAATATTCTGA
>JANORJ010000173.1:0-6907 GCA_031415255.1 Chitinophagaceae bacterium
ATTATGACAATAGCATTTCGATTCAGGCTTTTTTCCTTTTGGCGGCCTTTTTCTTAAGTGCAGGTACTTTCAAACCGCTTTCTTCGGCTTCTGAAATACCAATAGCAATGGCCTGTTTTCGATTGGTTACTTTATCACCAGAACTGCTTTTAAGCTTGCCCTCTTTAAACTCATGCATTACTTTGCCGATTTTTTTTTCTGCTGCTGCTGAATATTTCTTTCCCATTTTGTAGAATATTTTATTCAATCTTTTGTGACAAAACACATGCCACCCCGTTCTCCGTAGTATTCAGAAAATAATAAATTATAGGGTTGTTTCTTCCCTGTTTAGTCTCTAAAACTATCAACTTTCTCAGGCGATGTGTCAGATGGCTTTGTGAGTTGGGGCTGTGGCACTCGCCGTGATACAGAAATTATTTTCCCGCCAACAACTCCTTCCATTTTTTAGTAGTGGCCTTATCCGTTTTTATGTCGGCGAGGCTGCTCATATCATACGAAAATTGCCCTGCAAAACGGACGGAAGGATAAGGCTTGCCGGGAATAATATCAATATCAGGAGCACTATGGTTAGGCTTGGAAAAGGAGAATTTATATTTTGTATTATTCACCACCGCATCAAAACCCATTCCCATGCGCAGAAAAGGCCACTTAATAGTAGTGAGGGCAGCAATTGGTTCATTAAATACTATTCCTTCTTCGGTAATATAAATGATATGGTCGCCATCCCATACAAGAGCACCGGCTTCTACCTTGCCTATCAGCCCCGCCAGCCGCCATACTTTTGAAATAATTTGTTGGCTCATCTTGTACAATAAAAATTTGAGTATATGAATTTACATTATTCTTTCCAGACGAGTGTTAGATAGCCTAGTGTACCGTGCCTGCGGGACTCGCTGTGATAAAAAATTGAAAATAATCAGCTTAATTTTTTGTCCTGTTTAACCGCTGCAAAAAATATCTTTTTACATTTACTGCATAAGTCTTTCATTATGCCCAACCACATCAGTTTCAATCCGGCCGATTTTGATCCGGTTAAAAAAATTGCCTTGGGTTTTCCGGGTGCGGAGGAATCTGTGTCGCATTATGATGCTCCTTCTATAAAAGTCAACGGAAAATTTATGTGTCGCCTGGTAGAAGGCGGCGATTTTATTCCCATCCACCTCGACTTTGATTTACGGGAACAGTATCTGGAACAATACCCGGAGATATTTCATGTTCCTAACCATTATAAAAACTAAAAATACATCTGCAGGTGGATGAATACCTGTAAAAGTTCATTGCTTAAAGAAATCCTGGAACTAAGTTGGAAAGGCCTGGCCACTAAAAAACAATTGCAGGAATGGGAGAAGAGAGGATAGAAAGAAGAATAAGCAAGCTCGAGCTTTTCCACCTCGGTTGATATTTTCATCCACTAACTAAAAAAACTAAAGGCTACTTTTTTTATCACCCCCATCTTCAATATCACCCATTTTTTTCTTGATGATATTCAAGAGTTCTTTTTTCTGGGTAGGCTCTATGTTGTCGTCAGAAAAAAACCGGCCAACAAACTCCATCATATCAGCTCTGGGCCCGGTTTCTTTTCCGGCTGTAAATCCTTTTTTTGTTTCCTCACTAATTTCTTTAATAGTGGCTATAATGAATACAAGGAAAAGAACGACAACAACCGTTGTTAAAATTATTATATCTAAATTTTCCATAGTAAACATTATTTTCTTTTAAGATTGAAGAAGATCAACAGGCCTAGTATGGTAGGAGGCCATAAGCCAATAAATATGGCTCTCGTCGGATCTTTCATTATGACATAATAATATTCTGAAACAAAAATCAGAATTACGACCATAATGATGATCAATATTTCTGATACTTTAAACTTGGATAACATGGCAGGAGATTTTTATTAGTTTAACTATTTAGCAATTAGTACAAAATATTTAGAAGCGATTTAATCAGCTTATTACGAGTATTACAATATTGATGTGAAAGGTAAAACAAATCTATTTAGTATTTGTTCCTTAGATGCTATAATTTTTTTGTTACTGCTGGTTTTCTTGGCAAAAACTACAACCAGCCTGTGTAGTTGCTCAAGTATTTCATTGGCACTCCTTTTCCCTAGTTTGCAACTATGCCTGAGAGCTTCACAAAAAAAGTTTGATTTATTCAAAAACGCTTTTATATTTGAATTCTACATTCGGATTCCAGCATTTTAAGTTCAGCCTCGTATCGTTACTGCCTCAGCCTCGTAAGTTCATTGATTATCGCAAAAGATGACATAACGCTATGTTTTCAATTGCGGGTTTTTTGTAATTGCCTTTTTTATTTAATGTAAAATGCAGCATTTATGAAACTATCAGAATTTATCGGTTTACCAGAAGATCATAAAAGATCTATTGTTTTAACAGAAGGAGTGGCCATTGCTAAACGACAGCTACCCGATCGGCTGGTTTTTCTTTTTCAATTGCAAGAGTATTATGTGGAAACGCTTTGCTGCAACAAAAGCAAAGAGATAATGGAGTACAGGGTATTTCAAAATACAAAACTGCTGGCTCCCTACCTTGATGCCATACAGATCGACCACTTGTTACACTAACCAACTTGCAGTAAAGAGATAGTAAAGCAGGAGTACAGGCAGCTAAATTCTTCTCCCTGCTGGGTTTTAAAAATTATAAGTCTTCTCAGGCAAGTATCATTTGCCTATGGGGTAGGTGTTTCTCCTTCACCAACTATATGAATTAAAGACACCCAATTTTATTACATATTAGAAACTAACTAGCGTCAAGTGGCGGGTGTACGAAAAACACTTACCATGGCGAAAATTCGCCAACAGCATAAATTGAATGGAAGTTACTTTGACGATCCCGACACATCCATTACGATGTAAAAATTATTTCTTCAACATTCCCGTTCCCGAACATACTTTACATTTTTGAGTGATCCATCTTGATACAGTCCGGGGTGTTTTTTTTATATACAGGTTAAAGCTTATCTGCTCCCATTCTTTAGTTACTTCTTCTTCTATCTGGTAGCTTGTTTCTCCCAGGCCTTTGCAGGCGCTGCAATGTTTAAGTTGTTCCGTACTGTATCTATAGTAATACCGGAAGTCGCTACCTTCTATCCCTTTGCTTACATAGCCGGCGCTGGATGCTTTATAGAAGATAAAGTATTTGTCGGTAGCACAATCCCATGTCTGCAATATGAATTTCTGACTGCGGTTATCTTTATGCTCTACCGTGCAGCCGGGAGGAAAATCATAACCAACTGGTATTTTTCTTTCCTTGCAGGGATCTTTAGGTGTTATTGCAGCAAGTTTTGCAGCTGCTTCCTGTTGCTGGCGTACCAGTTTACTTTTGGCAATATATTTTTCTTTTTCTTCTTGTGGCACCAGCACACAGGAGGAAGTATCTGTAATAGCCATGTGATATAGATCACCGGAAAGTTTGGTTAAATTATTAAATGAAAGAGGTGAGTAACTCTGAAGATCACCTCCATAAGTTCCTTCGAAATATTTATACCCGGACTCCTTATAATTGGCACTAAACTTAGGCACTGTTACCATTACCCATCCTTTAGGTCGTCCATCTTTAAAGGGGCCTTCCATGGTATAATCCCATTGCACATTGTTGGGTGTATTTACATAAGTCTGGATACCGCATCCAGACTGCTTGCCCTCTTTAAAAGAGCCGGTACCGGTAGTAGTGTTATACCAACGCCATATACCATCCCACTCTTTGCCTTCATGTATCCAATACCCATGTAATAAGCCGTCATACTCATTTTCAATCCTTATTCCTTCGGCAAATGCGTTATCCTTTACCTGTCCATAGTATATATTTTCACTATACTTATTGGTCCAGTTGAATAACTCCTTTTTCATAAAACTGGTACCCTGGGGTACACCGCCTTTAAACATTCCATAGAAAAGGCTTTTATTTCCGCTGATAATAGCTGGGCCATCCGGTTTGCCGTTAACCAGCTTGCCATAAAAATTTCCTTTATAGGTATAACCATCAACCATATAAGTAAACACATCTTTTTTATCATCAGGATTATTCAGTAATGCAGGTGTAAAGCCAGTTATACTACTTTTTAATAAGCCGCCTTCTTTCCAGGTGCCTTCCAGCACTCCTTTACTGCCGGTATATTTACCCGGCCCGTCAAAAATATTATTATTGAAAAAACCAATATAGGTGCTCCCATCCTCATAATCAGCCATACCGAATTGAAGTTCATAGTCCATTTTTACCCAACCTGAAAATTTCTTGATAGGGCTGCCTTCCGCATAAATTATTTCAGCTTTTCTTGCAGTGCCACTGTCATATTCACCCTTAACAGATTGATACTGGTTATTTCGCTTCGGCAAATTGTAATCTACCCCCGGACCGTGAAGCAGGTAATTGCGGGAGAAATATTTTTTCTTGTAAGAAGAATCAGCTTCTAAAATAAAATTTCCTTCCAGGTACAGCGTTTTTTGTAATCCTTCCTGGGTTGAAAAATCCAGAGTGTCTGCAGGTTTATAAAAAATACCTAGTGTGGGCTTATAAGTAGAAAGGTGCTGGTAAATTTTGCCGGAGAAATTCCTTCCGTTATTTGAAAATGTTCCGGTCATCACCCTTCTTATGGCATATGCATTGTCTCCACTGTACAATGACCGGATAAGTACCAGGGTTCCAATTCCATTATTGCAATCCCCGTTAATGCAGTCAACTAAATGTTTAGTGTCTGTTACTTTATAGGGACGGGTGACGGGGTAAAAATCTTCCAGTTTCATTTCCTGGGCCCAGGAAGCAGATGTAATGACAATGCTTATGCAAAAAGTAAATAGTTTCATAGCAACCTTTATGATTCAAATTTATGATTTATGAATCGAATTTAAAGTAATGATACTACTATTTCACTACCCTTACCAGGGTATTTGTAAGTCAGCATTACAACAGTATCTTACATAAAAAGAAATGAGATCCCTTACTAATATAATCAGGATTGTTGTGGTAATTTTTTTGACACCAATGTGTATATCCTGGGGTTCATTAGCCAAAAGCACCACTGCCGCCGGTGGTTACATCTTTATCTATGAGTTTCATGAGCCTATGCACACCAACAATACAAATTACAAAATCACCGTAGCCCCATCAAAAATTTACTTTGCCATTGATGCTTTTGCTACTGTTGTTTATACCGATACGATAAATCTTACCCGAAAAAAATATAATGAATTTGTAAAAGCTCTTACCGCACTGCATATTACCAGCAGGGAAAGAACAGACGGGCCATGTATTGGCACTGTTACGCAATACTTTCAATTCTATGCTGGCACCAGCAAACAATTAAAAGGAATGTACAATACCTGTAGTCCCGGCTTTAGTACTCTTGCCGGGGATCTGCCTGCTGCAGCAGCATTGTTCCAGGCACATATACCTGACCTTGAAAAAAAATTAGATATGGTGAGGGAAGAATCGGACGATGAGTAAAAAAAAGCTGTGTCCGGCATACAGGCATCCACAATGTTGTAAGCATATCTTTGCAACAAATAAACGACTATGGAATTAGGTATCGGCATGTTTGGCGATAATCATTATGATAAGGAAGGTAAACCACAATCATCCGGACAGCGGTTGCGGGAGTTAATGGAAGAAATAAAACTAATGGATGAAGTAGGTATTGATTTTTACGGCATTGGTGAGCATCACCGTCCTGATTATGCTGTATCCACACCAGAAATTATTTTAGCAGCAGCAGCCAGCATCACCAAAAACATAAAACTCGGCAGTGCTGTTTCTGTAATAAGTTCTGCCGACCCGGTAAAGCTGTACCAAAGTTTTGCCACTATAGATTTAATTTCCAATGGCAGGGCAGAGTTAGTAGCAGGCCGAGGTAGTTTTATAGAAAGTTTTCCTTTATTTGGTTATGACCTTAAAGACTATGATGAACTGTTTGAAGAAAAATTGGACTTGCTGCTAAAAATAAATAACAACGAACACATTACTTGGAAAGGCAAGTTCAGACCTGCATTAAAAAATCAACAGATATTGCCCCGTGCAGTAAATGATCATCTGAATATTTGGGTGGCAGTAGGTGGCACACCTGAGTCCGTATTGCGGGCAGGCAAACATGGCTTGCCGGTCATCTTTGCTATTATTGGTGGTAGCCCGGCACAATTCAAACCATTGTTTGAATATTATAAAAATGTGTATCAGCAATCTGGTCATGATATGAGCAAGTTTCAGGTAGGTGTACACATGCATGCATTTTTTGGCGAAGACAGTAAAAAAATTGCGGAAGAATATTATCCAATCTATTCTTCGCAAATGAATAGAGTAGGTGCATCTCGGGGTTGGCCGCCGTATCATCCCAATCATTATGAAGTTGGCAGAAGCCCTAACGGACATTTAATTATTGGTGATGCCAACGAAGCCGTTGATAAAATTTTGCATATGCAGGAATTATTTGGTCTTACCCGTTTTTCTGCACACATGGATGTAGGCGGGCCATCACATGCATCTATGATGAAATCAATAGAAATTTTTGGCAATAAGATTGCACCAAAAGTGAGGGAAGCCTTAAAGAAGTGAGAAACTTCCAGTATTCTTTGCGGCTTTGCGAAAAATGTATTTAATCTGTGTTAATCCGTGTACATCTGTGGCTAAACTTGTATTGCCATTGCCGCAGGCAATTATTTTAACAATCAGTTCCTGCTTTAGCCAGCCAGTTTCAATTACTTTTACCAACTTGAGCATAAAAAAAATAATTACACCGTTTATATGTTTTTAAAAATACTCACGGTAGCAGGCCTAGCTACTTTCGAAATATACGCCGCTATTCCCGCAGGTTTTGCTTTTGGACTTTCTCCCTGGATTATTTTTTTTGCCAGCCTTGCAGGCGGTTTAGCTGGAGCTGTTGTAGCCGCTTTTTT